>JAFWRL010000008.1 GCA_017520105.1 Fibrobacter sp. | reverse complement strand
GGTGAGCACCTTGCCCACGACGACGCCCTTCAAGGCGCCTTTCACCGACTCAAAACGCTCGAGGTCTTCCACTTCAAGGCCCGTTGAAGTCAACAGCTCACTGACCTTCTCGGCCGGATATTCGCAGTTGACGTATTGTTTCAACCAGTTGTAGGAGATTTTCATTTTATTGTATTTATTTAATTTTCAATTTATTTCATTGTCGCAAACTGCGTCCCGCAGTTTGAAAATGGAACTACGGAAGTAGTTCCCGACCATGAAGCCGCAAAGATACGAAAAACTGACAAAATGGCACGAAGATTTCTTCTTCAAAAATTGCGAAACCTCAAAAAAGTGTGTTTTTTGTGTTGCAATAACCTCAAAAACGTGTAATTTTGCACCGAAATTAAAGTCAAAAACGTGAAAAATAGGCTGTTTGTTAACCTCAAAAACGTGAAATTACTATTATGAAACGAAAGATATACAACAAGTTACTTGAATGGAAGGAAGTGAGCAAAGGAACGAGTGCATTGATGGTGGAAGGAGCGCGGCGTATAGGTAAGAGTTTTATTGTTGAGGAATTTGCCCGAAATGAGTATGACGATTACTTGCTCATTAATTTTCGTCTTGCGCCAAGGGAGGTAAAAGAGTGGTTTGACTTGTATTTGGAAGACCTCGACAAATTGCTGTTGAATCTCCAATTGCATTACAACAAGCAGCTGAAGCCTCGTCGGTCGGTCGTCATTTTCGATGAGGTGCAGGATTGCCCTCGCGCTCGAGAAGCCATTAAGTTCCTTGTGGCCGATGGACGGTTTGATTATATTGAGACGGGTTCGCTGATTAGCATCAAAAAGAACGTGAAAGACATTGTAATACCATCAGAGGAAGAAACGGTAGACATGTTCCCGATGGATTTTGAGGAGTTCTTGTGGGCCATGGGAAACGAGACCTTGATGCCTTATATTGAGGATTGCTATGCGAAACGCCAGCCGCTTGGTCAGGCGTTGCATCGGAAGGCGATGGATTTGTTTCGGCTTTACATGGTGGTCGGGGGGATGCCTCAAGCCGTGTTGAGATACATCGAGACTCAGGACTTTCGTAAGGTAGAAGCCGTCAAAAGGCAAATCTTGACGCTCTATCGGAATGATATTCACAAATATGCCGATAACGCCGAAAACAAGGTGACAGCCATTTTCGACGAGATTCCCGGACAGTTGCAAAAGCACGAGAAAAAGTTTCGGCTTTCGGCTCTTGGTACGGACGCCCGTATGCGCGATTACGATGATGCATTTTTCTGGCTCAGCGACGCTCGCATCGTCAATTGCTGCTACAACGCAACCGAACCGAGCCTTGGCTTGCGCCTCAACGAGTCGCGCACTACGGTGAAATGCTATATGGCCGACACGGGGCTGCTTGTCAGCCATGCTTTCAATGAGAAGGGGAAAGTGCCCGTGGAAATCTACCAGAAGATGATGCTGGGCAAGTTGGAAACCAACGAAGGGATGTTGGTGGAAAACGTTGTGGCGCAAATGCTTGTTGCGGCAGGGCACAAGTTGTTTTTCTACAGCAAGTCGAACAACAAAGATGCCGAGGATCGCATGGAGATTGACTTTTTGGTACGGAAATCGAAGATTACCAATCGCCACAACATTTCGCCTATAGAAGTGAAAAGCGGTGACAGATATTCGCTTACCTCGTTGGAGAAGTGCATCAGGAAATACGGACCTTATCTCTCAACGCCATTTGTGCTGCATGACGGCGACGTGAAAG
>JAFWRL010000007.1 GCA_017520105.1 Fibrobacter sp. | reverse complement strand
TGCGCGGCACTTTGAAGGTTGCTGCCGTTAAGGCTCCGGGCTTTGGCGACCGTCGTAAGGCCATGCTCGAAGATATCGCTATCCTCACTGGCGGTATGCTCGTCTCCGAAGACACGGGTGCAAAGCTCGAAGATGCTCCGGTTACCGTTCTCGGTAAGGTAAAGTCCATCACCATCACGAAAGACAACACCACGATCGTCGAAGGTGCTGGCGACGCCGCTTCTATCAAGGGCCGTATCGCTCAGATCAAGAAGCAGATTGAAGCTACCACAAGCGACTATGACCGTGAAAAGCTCCAGGAACGCTTGGCAAAGCTCGCCGGTGGCGTGGCCGTAATCAAGGTCGGTGCTGCTACTGAAGTCGAAATGAAGGAAAAGAAGGACCGCGTTGACGACGCTATGCACGCAACCCGCGCCGCTGTCGAAGAAGGTATCGTTCCGGGTGGTGGCGTTGCTCTCATCCGTGCTGAAAAGGCTATCGACGCTCTCAAGTTCGACAATGCCGACCAGAAGACGGGTGCTGCAATCATCCGCCGCGCTATCGAAGAACCGCTCCGCCAGATTGTGCAGAACGCAGGCCTCGAAGGCTCCGTGGTTGTGAACAAGGTCAAGGAAGGCAAGGACGGCTTTGGCTACAACGCCAAGACGGACACTTACGAAGACCTCATCAAGGCTGGCGTCATTGACCCGGCTAAGGTGACCCGCACGGCTCTCAAGAACGCTGCTTCCATCGCTTCGATGATTCTCACGACGGACTGCGTGATCACCGAAAAGAAGGAACCGAAGCCGGCAGCGCCTGCCATGGATCCTTCCATGGGTGGCATGGGCGGCATGATGTAATAGAATTTCATATTCTAACTCCACTGAAAATCCCGACTCTCACGAGCTCGGGATTTTTTGTATGCAGGATGACGAAGAGCAATTTTACAGCAGATAAAAACTCAATCCGCTTGTAAAGCCGAAGTTCGCGAAGCCGCTGTCAACGAATGTCAGTATGGCGCCGGCGCTGAACTCAATCTTGTCGAACCTGTGTCCCAGCGTAACATAGTGCGAATGAATTGTGGAAATACATTCGCTTGATCCATCAACATCGGGACACGGCCCAGTGAGGCTCCAGGTATAGTTAAAAAAGATATTGTTGTAATAGACTCCTGCGAACAGACCTGCTAGAACGCCCGAGTAAAAATCATTTTTTCTTTCTGCAAAAGGAGTGCATTTTTCGTCTAATATGTTTCCATCGCAATGTTCTCCTGCGTAATCTAGACGGCCGTATTGATGGTAGAGCCCAAAGAAAATTCCATATTCAAATATTGACTTGTTCTTTCCGAACATGAAATAATGGTATATGCCGTCCTTGTACCCGACGCCTCCTCCGAAAAAGTCTTCGTCAGCCTTGTACAAAAAATCCGCACTGCCGGTAAAATCGACGCCGCCCATTTTATAAAGCCAGTCAACATCTTTTCCCTCTTCCAACGACTCTTCCGGGAAGAACCTTACTTTCTTTTTCGGGTTGACGTTGAGTTTGCCGGTGGCGCGCAGCATAACGGAATGCGGCTTTTGATAAGTATTGGCTCCGTGGACATCTGGAGATTCCGATACTTCCATGTGCAGTTTATGGACATGCGTGGTGGAGCATCCCGTAAAAGCGAGAACCACCAAGGAACAAAAAAGCGAGAAAACAATTTGCTTAGAAATCATGGTTATAAAATACGAAAAATGAGTCTCGCCAGAACAACATCATGAAAAAAGCCGCACGAAAAAAGGAGCCCCACAGGCTCCTATAAACTATACGTCATTCTGAGGAGCGAAGCTCCGAAGACAACTCAGAAGGCGAGTGTTGCGACCATGCTTGCATGGGCATAACCGAGCCAAAGAGTTGGGGCGTAGCCCCATCCAGTGAATCTTGTATTACGAGGCTAGAAATAACTGGATTCTTCACTTCGTTCAGAATGACGAAGAAGCAATACCAAACTGAACCAGCTATTCCGTTCCTCGCAATGACGTTCTTTAGAACATCTTGCGGGTGCTGCGCACGGGCGGCTGCGGTTCTTCTTTACCCTTCTTGCCTTTCTTTTTCTTCTTGTTGGCGTTAGGATCTTCGTAGCGGTTGTTTTCCACCACGCCCTTGTTGCTGAACAAAGTAGCGTTGTCAGCAGACTTTGTCTGCGAGAAGTGGTTGCCATCGCACTTCTCGGTCGGGCCGTAGCCTGCCGTGTAGAGACAGTAAGTTTTTTCAGAGCAGAACTCGCCAGCGATAAGGCCCGTATGGTTGCAGATGCCACGGCTAATCACGCCCGCGGGTACCGGGAACGGAAGCTTCGGCAAATCCTTGTGCAGCTTGGACATTGTCGCCATCCAAATCGGAAGAGCGTCTTCGGTACCCGTATGACCGGCACCCATGGTTCCCGGACTGTCGGAGCCAATCCAAACGCCCATCGTGTATTGTTTGGTAAAGCCGATGTACCACGCATCCGTATAGTCGTTCGTCGTACCGGTCTTGCCACCGCTCGGATGGCGGAACCCGGACCCCCATACGCGGCCAGCCGTACCGCGGACGTTCACGTCCTTGAGCATATCGACCATCAGGTAAGCGGACGCAGGCCGCAGAACTTCATGTTCCACCTTCGAATTCTTTTCGAGAACTTCGCCATGCCTATCGACTATCGATTCAATCATGTAAGGCTCGATGCGGTTGCCCCCGTTCGGGAACACCGTGTAAGCGGATGTCATTTCCATCAGCGTCGCACCGACTGACCCTAGCGCAAGGCTCGGGACCGCCTGTAGCGGAGCCCTCTTGATGCCGAACTTTCGGGCATAGTTCACCACGTTGCTGAGGCCGTACTTCATGCCCGTCAAAATTGCAGGCAGGTTCTTGGACTTGTAGAGGGCGCGGCGGAGCGTCATCTTGCCTTCGAAGTCGTGTTCGAAGTTGCCCGGGCGCCAAACCTTGTTCGGATGCTTCGGGTCCGGATCGGGAATCGTCACCGGCTGGTCATCCACGGAGTCGCAGGGGCTTGCGCCGTTATCCATCGCGGTCGCATAGACAATCGGCTTGAACGAGGAGCCCGGCCGGCGCAAGGACTGCACGGCGCGGTTCCACTTGGACTTGTTGAAATCGCTGCCGCCCACCATCGCACGAATGGCACCCGTCTGGTTTTCAATCAAGATAGCGGCCACTTCGGCATGATGATAACGGTTACTATCCGGGAAGCGTGCGAACTGCCCCCGCTTATTGCGAACCGTATCCCCTTTAAGATATTGCCTCTTGAAGAGCGTATAGACGCTGTCGAAGTGCGCGACGATGCTGTCTTCGGACATGTTATACTTTTTCGTGAGCAGGAGCCTGCGGACCGTGCGGTACTTGATTCGGCGGCGCACCCTTTCAATCTGCTTGTTGGCCACGCTATCGAGATAAGCCTGAATATCAGGATCAATGGTACTGTAAATGGAAACGCCATCGGCATAGAGGGAATTTTCGCCGTATTTCTTTTCCATGTACTTGCGGATTTCTTCGAAGAAGTACAAGCCCGAACCCGTTTCCGCAGAAGCTTCTTTCGACGCCAGGACTATCGGCTGATCAATGTACTTGTGATATTCGTCGTTGGTGATGAAGCCGGCATCGCGCATGGCGTAAAGCACCGTGTTACGGCGACTCAAGGACGTTTTGGGATTGCGGTCGGGGCGATACCTTTCCGGGCGTTGCAACATACCGGCAAGCACAGCATACTCGGGAACGCCAAGACTATCCAACGGTTTACCGAAATAGAACTTGGCTGCAGCCTGGAAACCGTAGTTTCCGCCAGAAAGATAAACCTCGTTCATGTAGAACTCGAGAATTTCTTCCTTCGTGTAGGTCTGCTCGATGCGGATGGCCGTCATCATTTCCTTGATTTTACGGGAAATCGTACGTTCCGGCGTAAGGAACAGAAGCTTTGTCAGCTGCTGCGTGAGCGTGGATGCACCGCGCAACTTGTTTCCCGACCGGATGCTTTCGATAAGCGCCGACGGGATAGCCCAAACGTTCATGCCCCAGTGCTTGTAGAAGGCGCGGTCTTCGGTCGCCATCACAGCCTGAATAGCCTTCAGCGGAATCGAGTCGATAGAAGTCCACTCGCGACGTTCGACGAAATACTTGTGGGCAATCTGTCCATCCTTGTCGTAAATGTTAGTCACGAGTTTCGGGTTAATCTGCTCCAGCTGCGAAAGCGACGGCAATTGCGGCGAGTAGTGGATAAACACGACGACTATCACGATAACCAACAAAATGATTGGAATCATGAAGATAAAGAACCAACGGAAAACCTTGTTGGCGAAGGCTATCTTCAACAAACTCCAAATTTTCAGCCATATAAGGGAACCATATTTCTTTATGGTCGAACCCAATTTCTTCATGAATTCTTTGAACTTTTTCATCTTAAATTACACTAAAAAGGTTGCGGACAAAAATAGCTAAAGAAAAAGGGGTGTTCAAATAAAGGGGGCTGGAAATGGCCTCAAAAACGCGACATCGAGACCTTTGTGCCCTATTTTGAAAAAAAAACACTTTTTTGAGCATCAACCCTTGACATTTTTCCCTACAATTCTATATTTGGGCACGTCAACGAAAGAAGACAAAACGCGGATGTAGCCCAACTGGATAGAGCGTTTGGCTACGAACCAAAAGGCTCCAGGTTCGAGTCCTGGCACCCGCAGAAGGAAGACTCAACGAATGTTGAGTCTTCTTTTTTTATTCGCGACTTCGAAACAACGAACGCAGAGCGACACTCCCCCGCTATGTCATTCCGGCCTCTGTGCCGGAATCGCCTTTTTTTGTATGTTCTTTCCATGAAACAACACAACTACTACGTTTATTTACTCACTTCTATGGACAATTCCGTGTTTTACGTAGGAGTTACAAACGACTTAACACGTCGCGTACTAGAACACAAAATTCATAAAAATGACGGTTTTACAAGCAAATACAACATTACAAAACTTGTGTATTTTGAAATATTTTCCAATATTTTTGACGCTATAAAAAGAGAAAAACAACTAAAGCATTATAAGCGTTTATGGAAAGCAAATCTTATAAATAAGGACAATCCTGACTGGAACGATTTATCAAGTCAAATCGATATCACAAAAGAAATGATTGTAAACGCCAAGTTCTCTCAAGAAGGTGACCCCGGAATAAATCCGGGGTGACAGCAATCAGATAAAACGAAAGCGTCTTATTCAATAGGCGTTCGCCTCAGAATGACGCTTTCAACGGCACGTTTTTTACAGTCCCTTAGGGTGGAAGCTTTTTCTGTGCGCTGGGGTATAGCCTTGGCGGCGGATGGCGTCGAGGTGGGCTTTGGTGCCGTAGCCGGCGTGCTTATCAAATCCGTATCCCGGATAAAGTTCTTCTAACTTGTCCATATAGCGGTCACGGAAAACTTTGGCAAGGATGGATGCGGCAGAGATGCTTGCGATGCGGCCATCGCCTTTGACTATGGGCATTTGCTTTTCGGCAGGAACACCACGAATTTTCAGATTGCCATCGACAGCGATTAGAATGTTAGACGAGAGATGAGAGACGAGAGACGAGAGAGGCGATGCCGGAACGGAGTCCGGCATGACAGCATTAGAGCCGTCACTGGATCCTTCACGCTTCGCGTTCAGGATGACGGAGCCTGAAGCATCATTTGGGAAAACTGTTTGCAAGGCATCATTGATAGAGCCTTTGACTTCGATGGGGATCTCGGGGGCGGTTTCGTTCAAGCCGGGGAATCCGAGGGCCTGCAACGCACGGCGCATCGCCAAAAAATCCGCTTCAAGAATGTTCATCTCGTCAATTTCTTCGACGCTCGCGCTTGCAATCGCATAGCATGCACAAGCGTCCTTCACTTGTTCAAACATCGCTTCGCGCTTGGGGCGAGAAAGCTTTTTGGAATCGTTGAGCGTCAGGAGCGCATCGGGCGACTTGAGCACGGCTGCACAAGCGACAACAGGCCCTGCAAGCGGGCCTCGCCCGACTTCGTCAATGCCCACGACAATTGCCGCGCTGTTATTGGCAACATCCGCGCAGCTCACATCCGAGCCAGCAACATTTCCCGCAGAAAACAAATCCGGCTCACCGCCAAACGCAAGCGGATTCGCGGCATACTTGCGCAACGCCACCTCCCCCTCTACCGGGGATTCAATGTTTTCGAGAAATGCGGGCAGTTTGAATTTCATGGCTACGCAGTGGTTAGTGATTAGTGGCTAGTGGTTAAGAAGGAGTTGTAATACAAGACTTCACTGGACCCTTCCGCTTTCGGCGTCAGGGTGACGCAATGAGAAGTGCGCTCAGAATGACTGCAGGAAACAAAAATCAACTGGATTCTTCACGGCTACGCCGTTCAGAATGACGGTTTGAGGCGTTCTTAGTGAAGGCCCAGCGATTCAGCGTATTCCTTAATGGTCTTCCAATACAGTGCGTGTTCCTGCACGAGGACGCGGGCAGCAAGCGTGTCGGGCGTGTCGTCCGGCAGCACAGGCACCTTCGTCTGCGCCAAGATGCGACCGCGGTCGATTTCCTCGCTCACGAGATGGACCGTCGGACCAGATTCCGTTTCGTGCGCGGCGAGCACAGCCTCATGGACGTGATGTCCCCAAAAGCCCTTGCCTCCAAACTTCGGCAACAGCGACGGATGGATATTCAGAATGCGATTTGGCAAGCGTTTGAGCATGCAAAGCGGAAGCGCCTTCATGTAACCTGCCAGAATCAGCAAATCCACATCGTACTTGTCGAGAACTTCAAGCATCGCGGCCTCGTACGCGGCCTGCTCTGGGTGCGTTTTCCCGGAAATATGATAAACCGGAATTCCGTATTCCTCGGCATGACGCACCGCACCGCAACCACCGTTGTTCGTAATCAAAAACTTGCATTGGGCTTCGAGGTCACCCTCGCCAATGCGGTCAATAATCGCTTTAAAATTACTTCCGCCACCGGAAGCCATGACGCCTATTTTAAACATGGGCCAAATATAGTTTTTTTAGACGAAAGACGAGAGACTAAAGACGAAAGAATATTCCTTCAATCACAAAATCAAAACAAATCATTAGAGCGCCTCTTTCGTCACTCGTCTGTAGGACCATAGGTCCGTTCTCTCGTCTAATTTATTTATGATCAATTCCAGGTGGGGTACGGAGATAATAGATGAGGCACGGGACTACAATGCACACGACCCAGACGAAGAAATTGAGGTAGATGAACCACGATTCAAAAGTCACATGAACAGGAATCACGTACGCTTTCAGCAAGGAGAAAACGACAATGAGGAAAACGCCGGGGAGCATGTAAGAAATCAACTTTGTCATACCCTAAAGATAGTTCAAATTAAACACAATTCATGTAAAAAGAGTGAAAAAACGCACCGTAATACAAGAAATGACAGGAATCTTCACGGCTACGCCGTTCGGAATGACGTAAGAGAGAACGCGCGTCTGTAAAAAGGCGACCCCGGCACAGAGACCGGGGTGACACAAAAGCTCCCTCTTCTTTCGTCTAAATATCCCAACCACTTCCTACCGCCTACTTGTACTCTCGCTTCGCTCAAGTACCAAATGCTGGCCTCGGTCATGTCCAAGCAAGCTTGGCCGCGACACTCGACCTACGCATTTGTCCTACGACACCCATACCTCACATCCTAACCACTAGCCACTAATTACTATCTTTCGCCTCGTATAAACCTTTAAAAATCGGATCTCATTATGAGCATTAAAGATTATCTCGCCGGCGCAAAACAGGCCGGAACCGTTCAAAAATTGATGACCCCGGGCCTCGCTGTTGAATTCATTCAGCCGTGGTACACCCCGCTTTCTACAACTCCTTCCACCACGGGTATTGCCGTGGGTGGTATTGGTTCTACGTTCACCGCAACGCCTGCAGGCACGACTCCCGTGATGAACGTGATGCCGGGCGTCCAGGTTCGCACAGAAAAGCCGTCTGATCTCCGCTTCAACAACTTCTTCTTCAAGGAAGCTGTGCTCAGCGCTAAGGCGGCCCTCGTGATTGGCAACTTCGCCGCATTCGGCATTTACAACAACAACTTCCCGCTCCTCGACGAGAGCGGCGCACGCGTTTTCGGCGACGCCGACATGAAGGACCAGAAGAAGGCCGAAGCCAAGCTCAACAAGGTGCTTGCGGACAAGACGCTTTTTGCAACGAACAAGGCTGCATTTGAACGCTGGCACATCCAGTTCAGCGACCGCACGCAGGCTTTGATTGATGCAGGCAAGGACGTTGCCGCCATCAACCGCGCCGTGCTCATCGACTTCTTCGACGGCATGGTTGGCGAAAAGACCGCCCGCGAAGGCGCTCTCACCGCCGCTTGGGCAAATGACTCCGAATTCCTCGGCCAGCCGGGTTATGACGCCGCCAAGATGAAATATACGGCCCTCTATCCGGTGAGCGAAACGGTCTATGAAGGCAAGGGTGTCTCCATTACCAAGACGCAGTCCAGCTACGTGACTCCGGGCGACGAACGCCTCTCCAGCCTCCCGGTGAACGCCACCGTCTTTACGCTCGAAAACAACACCAAGGAAACCCGCGAAGTGACGATTGTCCAGATTCAGGACTCCATCACGGGCTACATGGCGAAGAAGGACCGCCAAGGCGTTCAAGACTCCAGCTTTGTTCTCGTTCCAGCCGCACGTTTCCCGAAGGGTGTGCAGTTCGACAAGGAACTCGATGATGGCCGCTCCGTTCGCGGTATCGAATTCTACAACGAAAAGGCTCTCGCCGAAAGCGACTTCAACGGTTGCATGGGCGTGAGCGTGGCTTGGAACAAGAAGGACAACCTCAATGTTTCTGTGAAGCCGATGTTCTATCAGGACGACGCCAAGTCCGTCTTGAAGGCAGCACTCCAGAGCGGTCGCGTTGCAAACTCCTGGGTCAAGAACGTCTATAGTGGCCGTGAAACGATTGCAGGCGCTATCGCCGTGACCGCAGTCCTCAAGCCGAAGCAGAAGGTCAGTTTCCAGTTCAACATGGTGCTCGACTTCCCGGAAATCAAGCTGAACAAGCTCACCTCCGC
>JAFWRL010000035.1 GCA_017520105.1 Fibrobacter sp. | reverse complement strand
GGTGTCTCGGTCGATAAGAGTTCCCGAGATTTTGCGGTCTTGCGCAAAGCCTGTCATCGCCATAACGGCGAGCAATAGAAGTACGAAATATCGTTTCATGAAATAATAAATAGTTGTTGTTTGTAAGTTAGACGCCTCTCGTTGCTTCAGGTTTAATCCGAAATAAAGGTTTTTTTATGCAAATTGTTCATAAATCGATATAAAACACATTATATTATATAGTTAGCAGGAATTTTTTTATGGGAAGGAGTAGGGGGACATGCTGGCGGCAATTTGGGCACGGGATGGAAATTATTATGAATTAATTCGACAAATTCTTGTCGGCAGCTATGCTCGTTCCAGCGCAAGAAATGGCAAAAAATGAAGAAAAAGGCGCTCTTCCACTCCGATTTTTATGATGTTGAACTGTCACTTGCCGTCTTTGACGTTGTCACTTGTAGTCTCTGACCGCCTTAGAAGCATCATCTAAGCGCCTCACTTGTGGCTTCTGACAAGCTCATATGTGGCCTTTGAGGGAATGAAAGCATAGCTCTTGCAATCAGAAAAGATGTAAAGAAAACGGAAGTTGCTGATTTCCAACAACTTCCGATAGTGCCATTTTTGGGCGGTTTTCTTACCAAATGATTGCCTATTTCAAAAATTAACCTGTTTTTGAGGGCTAAAATTAGGAATTTTCTTTACATTGTCCTTAAATCAGAGGCATTCCCATCTTCTCGCACTCCTCACGCATCTCGTCGGGCCAGATGCTGGCTTGAATCTCGCCGATGTGGGCTTTGTGGAGCAACACCATACAGAGGCGGCTCTGTCCGATACCTCCACCGATGGAAAGCGGGAGTTTGTCGTTGAGCAGTTGCTGGTGGAAGAAAAGCTGTTCGCGCTCCTCCTGGTTCTCGATTTTCAGTTGGCGGAGCAGGCTCTCCTTGTCAACGCGAATGCCCATAGACGACAATTCGAACGAGCGCTCGAGCACGGGATACCAGATGAGGATGTCGCCGTTGAGGCCTGCCTGTCCGTTCTCGGCAATCGTCGACCAGTCGTCGTAGTCAGCCGCACGTCCGTCGTGCTTCTCTCCGTTCGACAGTTTTCCGCCGATTCCAATGATGAACACGGCTCCGTAGGCTTTGCAGATGGCGTCTTCGCGCTCTTTCGGCGTCTTGTCGGGATACATCTGCAACAGGTCTTCAGCATGTATGAAGTGAATGCGCTCGGGCAGGAAAGGCTTGATTTGCGGATAAGTCTCACAAGTCAGATATTCCGTGCGAAGGATGGCGGCATAGATGCGCTCCACCACATTCTTCAGGAACGACAGTGTGCGTTGCTCTTTGGTCACAACGGCTTCCCAGTCCCATTGGTCAACGTAGAGCGAGTGGAGATTGTCGAGTTCTTCATCGGCGCGAATGGCGTTCATGTCGGTATAGACGCCGTAGCCGGGTTCAATATTGTATTCGGCAAGTGTCAGCCGCTTCCATTTTGCCAACGAGTGCACCACTTCGGCTTTTGC
>JAFWRL010000006.1 GCA_017520105.1 Fibrobacter sp. | reverse complement strand
ACGGCCATTTTGTATGCATCAAGCGTATTTTCGCGACCATAGAACGCAGATACCAAGAGAATCAGCGAACTCTTTGGCCAGTGGAAATTAGTCAAAAGCCCATCGACGAGTTTGTACTTGTATCCCGGATAGAAGAACGCATAGGTCACGCCCTTTTGCGGTTTCAGGAACCCGTTCGCATCGGCAATCGTCTCGACAACGCGCGTGCTTGTAGTACCCACAGTCACAATGCGCCCGCCATCGCGTTTGGCCTTGTTGATGATGTCGGCGTTTTCCTTGGTGAGTTCGTAATGTTCGCCATGCATCTTGTGCTGCGAAAAATCTTCAACGGAAATATTCTGGAAAGTGCCCGGCCCTACATGGAGCGTGACTTCAGCGACATAGACACCCTTCGCCTTCAAGTCTTCGAGCATTTGTTCGCTAAAATGGAGGCTCGCGGTCGGAGCGGCAACGGCTCCGGCGTACTTTGCAAAAATAGTCTGGTACGCCTTTTTATCGTCTTCGTCATCGGGGCGTTCGATGTAAGGCGGCAGCGGAACATGCCCTTCCTTGTTCATGACTTCTTCCATTTCGGCAGGAGTCTTTTCAAAGCGCAAAACGCGGTTGCCATCTTCTTCGTGAACTTCTTCCACGAACGTGCGCACTCCGGCAAGTTTGAGTTCGCGCCCCACCTGGAACGCCTTTCCCGGATGCACTTTCGCTTCAAATCGGGCCTCCCCCGCCTCGGACGGGTTCAACGCCTGCACCAGTAGCACTTCGACTTGACCGCCAAACAACGTTTCACCATAGAGACGCGCCGGAATCACCTTCGTATTGTTCACCACGAGGCAATCCCCCGGACGGAATAAATCGACAATTTCTGGAGCCTTCATGATGCGGCGTTCACCACCATCTTTCGGGCAATAGAGAATATTCGTCTTGCCCTTGCCTGCCGTGCGGCTTGCAATCAGTTCTTTCGGGAATTCAAAGTTGTAATCAGAAAGACGGCATTCCATTACTAAGCCTTCATCTCTTTCAAAGTCAATTTCAATTTTTCAATCATTTCCGCTTTCAACGATTCCGGTTTCAGGATTTTCACATCCGAGAGAACGCCGAACAGCCAAGTCTTAAAATCCGGAGTCAAGCGGAGCTTCAGATTGACAATCATGTTCTTTTCCCTGTCCTCAGTGATGTCTGCAACCGGAGAAAAACGAGACTTGAGGAACTGCGTCTTGAGCCAACCCGACTTGATGAGGAGCGATACCACCTGCGGATTTTCCGTAGAGACGTACTTTCCAAAAGCATACTTGTAATGCTCTTCGGCTTTAAACGGTTCACGCAGCGCAATGGACGAGACATTCGTCTGTGCCATGCTCACAATATTTTCGACAAGATAATTCTTGAAAATGTGGGTTTCAGGATAAGAATCATCGGCAGCAATCAAGTAAAGCGTATCTACACGCATAATGAGCTTTACCGGACTCACTTCTTTCGTCTCTTTTTCCGAGCCTTCATTTGTACTCTTGTACGTGATTCTGACTTTAAAACCTTCACGGATGGCTTTTAAGAGTCTCGACACAGTCGCATCTTGAGCCTTATGATCACAGAACGGGCCGTAATCCATAATATAATTCGGGTCAAGCGTAATCGCTTCGGCCTTAAAATTATCGGGATCGGTCGTCTGCATTGACGTAATGACGCTATCAATAAGCTTTCTGTTCTTCAAATCCAAAGGTGTCGTATCATTCATCGTCTTCTTCAGCTTTTCGAGTTGCTTTACGATTTTCTGATTGAAATCCACCTTCTGTTCAGTTTGAATAACATAAAACGTTTCGCCATTTTTCTTGAATTTATGGAGTCCGCAGTTTTCTTGCTGCAACGCATCCAAATGGCGGAAAATCGTTCTGGGGCCACACCCCATAGCATCTGCAAGCATCGTGACAGTCATCGGCACACGAAGTTTGTTCTTGATTTTATTGATTTTTTCGTATCCAGTAGCCATTTTGCCCCTCTCTTTTTAAGATTTAAATATTCTAAGGCGATTTCCGACCGCCACAGACCGGGAAAGCCCTGCCACAGCTAGAAGCGCGAACTCTCTTTGCAAAACATTATTCACTCGGCCTTCCACTAAAAGCCGGTCACCTACACAGGTAACACGAACAAATGAATTACTCAGTATCCGTAGTGACGCCATTCTTTCCATAATTTTGCGGCAAAGATCTCGCTTTCCAATATTTTCTTTTAGAATAGCGGTCCCAATTAAATTCAACGAAATAATTCCTGGGATATTTTCAATGCGAGATTTCAGTTCGGTCGGGTAAATTTCATCTTCGTAAAAGAACGAAACTTTAGCCGCTCCAGATTTAACTTCTACACCATACTTGAAAATAGGATTCGAAGAATCATCGAGAACATCCCAAACTTTTCGTTCTAATTCTCGATCGGAGAACTTGGAGTTTTTTCTCACCCTCACCAAATTCACGCACCCGCGCAAGCCCGCAATATCGTTGACGCACGACTGCACGGCTCGTTTTATCGCAAGACTGCTCACGAACCCGCGCAAATAGACAATTCCCTGCCCAGCCTCAACCGAAATATCTTCGCTAAGTCCATTGGACAAGCTTTCTAGACGTTTTCGAACAACAGAAATCACCTCGTCATTGGGCGGGTTTTCGGCATAGCGGGGATAGCTCATAAAAATGAGCATTCCATCATCCATCTTTACAACGAGTTTATCCTTAGTATCGTCTTTAACCACACCAACGGCAATTCCAAACTGCTTGCGAAGTACATGATAGACATGGTCCCCTAGCAACGTATGTACACATTGCGCAGGTAAAAGCCTGTACCCTTCAGGCGACACTTCATGTTCTATAGTAATTCTAGGTCCTTCATACTTTTCTTCTGAAAAGCCGTTCTGCTTATAGACAACGACTTCGCGATCTCCAGACTGGAAAAAACTTTTTACGACACTCGGCCTAGTTGCACCGTCAAAATAAATCCAATCCCCCGGGAAAATACGGTTATGCCCATAAACTTTGGCATACTCTGCATTTTCCTTGTCCTTGCAGCAAAATGCAAACTCCTGCGAAAACGCGACATGGAACGTAGCGCATTGCGTACAAACGCAGAGCAACGGAATTCCGCGTTCCATTCCCCCATACGTCGAAAACTCTTCCATGGCGCACACGTCATGGAGCACAGCCTGCCCGCAATGCCTGCAGAACAGCTGTCGAGAGTATAAACGATACGGAAAATATTGACGCATTTTTTAGGTATGAGGTATGAGCACAGGGCTTCGCCCCTTTGAGGTATGAGGTTGCCAATTTCAAGAATCAGCCTCCTCAAAGTGCAACGACCTCAAAGCGAGTTTACGAGCGCCCCCATAGCTCAAAGCTATTTCATCAGCGGCATTGCCACGTCGATGCGGCGGAGCACTTCGTCCTTGCCGATGATTTCGAACATTTCCCAAAGGCCTGGGCCTGCAGTAACGCCAGAAACTGCGAGACGCGGCGCACCCACGAGTTCACCGACCTTGTGACCGCAACGTTCGGCGAGGTCGTAGAATCCCTTCTCGATGACAGGCGTCTTGAAATCTTCGATGGAAGCGAGCATGTCACGCACGAGCGTCGCCACTTCCTTGGAGCCTTCGCCAAAGTGCTTCTTCGCGCCCTTTTCATCGTAGGTCGTCGGAGCCACGAAGAAATAAACAGCCATGTCGGCCAGGTCCTGCACAAAGTGGGCGCGGGGCTTCAACTGCTTCACGATTTCGTCGAGGCGAGCTTCCGGTTCCTTCGAGAGGTCGATACCCTTCGCGGCGAGGCCTTCCTTCATGATTCCCTTGAGGAAAGCATCGTCGCACATGTGGATGTGCTGGCCGTTCATCCACTGCAACTTCTTTTCGTCGAAGCTGGCGGACTTCGGATTGATGCGTTCAAGCGTGAAACAATCCACCATTTCCTTGATGGTCATGACTTCGCGGTCGTCACCCGGGTTCCAGCCGAGGAGTGCGAGATAATTCACGAGCGTTTCGGGCAGGTATCCGAGGTCGCGGAAGTCGCCCACAGAGGCGGCACCCTTGCGCTTACTGAGCTTACCGCCATTCTTGTCGAGAATCACCGGCAGGTGGCACCATACGGGCGGCTGCCAGCCGAAAGCCTTGTACAGCAGTTCGTGCTTCGGCGTAGAGCTGATCCATTCATCGCCGCGGAGCACGTGAGTGGTACCCATCAGGTGATCATCCACGACGCTGGCAAAGTGGTAAGTCGGGTAACCGTCGCGCTTGATAAGCACGAGGTCGTCCAAAAGTTCGTTCTGGTAGCTGATGTGGCCGCGGATCATGTCGTCGAATTCGGTGACGCCGGTTTCGGGCACCTTGAAGCGAATCACGGCCTTTTCGCCGGCAGCGATGCGGGCTTCGGCTTCTTCGCGGCTAATGTTGCGGCAGTGGCGGTCGTAACCCGTGACCGGCACGTGGCTCTTTTCCTGTTCAGCGCGGACTTCCTGCAGGCGCTCTTCGGTGCAGAAGCAGTAGTAGGCGCAGCCCGCATCCAAGAGCTTCTTGATTTCGCGGTGGTAAATGTCCAGGCGTTCGCTCTGGAAGTACGGACCGCAGTCGCCTTCGCAACCCGGGCCCTCATCCCACTGCAGGCCCAGCCACTTGAGGTCACGCATCAAATCGTGCAATGCTGTTTCGTTATAGCGCTTGCGATCGGTGTCCTCGATACGCAGGTAGAACGTACCGCCCATGTGTTTCGCAAAGAAATAGTTGTAGATAGCGGTACGTGCTCCGCCAACGTGCAAATAGCCTGTGGGGCTCGGTGCAAAACGGACACGCACCGGGGACTTAGTAGAATTGCAATTTTCGCACATGATGTGTATTATCCTCGCTTAAAAATTTTAGTCAATTTCCGTCAGTAAATATAGAAAAGAACATCGGTGGACAAACTTACATATAAGAGATATTTCTATCTTTTCCGCCGTCAACTAAAACAACCATCCTCATCACAGGATATTCTATGGAAACACTCAATTCCATCCTCGATTCCATCGATGGATACGTCTGGGGAGTCCCCCTCATAGTCATCATCCTTTTCGTAGGAATCCTCCTAACGATTCGCCTCGGTTGTCTGCAAGTCATGAACTTGCACAACGCGCTCCGCTTCATGGTACATAGCGAAAAAGACGGCGCCGGCGAAGTTTCAAGTTTCGGCGCTCTCTGCACGGCACTTGCAGCCACCATCGGTACGGGCAACATCGTCGGCGTCGCAACCGCCATTGGCACAGGCGGCCCAGGCGCCCTCTTCTGGATGGAAGTCGCCGCTTTTCTCGGCATGGCGACCAAATACGCCGAAGGCCTCCTCGCTGTCAAATACCGCAAGACTGGCAAAGACGGCAAAGTTCTAGGCGGTCCGTTCTACTACATCGAAACGGGAATCAAGGAACGTTACGGTTGGAACATGAAATGGCTTGCCGTCTTGTTTGCCGTTTTTGGCATTGGCGCAGGCCTCTTTGGCATCGGCACAATCACGCAGGTCAACGGCATCACCAGCGCCATGGCCCGCCTCACCCCCAACGCTACTGAATTTGTCAACATTGGCGGGAACTCCATAAGCGTCACCACCGCCATCGCAGGTTTCCTCGTTACCGCATTCGCAGCAACAGTCATCATTGGCGGCCTAAAGCGCATTGCGAAGGTTTCGACATACATCGTTCCCATCATGGCTATAGTCTATGTTCTCACCTGCATGCTGCTTTTGCTCCTCAACTTTTCGCATGTCACCAGCGCCATCGAAACAATTGCCCGCGCAGCGTTCAACCCGTCCGCAGTCACCGGCGGTGCAGTCGGTTCCATCTTTATCGCCATGCAAAAAGGTATCGCCCGCGGAATCTTCAGCAACGAAGCTGGTTTAGGCTCCGCTCCCATTGCCGCAGCCGCCGCCAAGACAAAGGAACCCGTTCGCCAAGGCCTCGTCTGCATGACGGGTACATTCTTCGACACGATTATCATTTGTACAATGACCGGTCTTGCCATTGTCGTCTCGGGAGCATGGGATCCGAAGCTCGGGCTCGAAGGCGTGAATATCACGATGGAAGCGTTCTCCCGCGGACTCGCAATCATCCCCGGCGGAGCTGTGGTTGCGCCATACTTTCTTGCGACAGCACTCGTATTCTTCGCTTTCACGACCATTCTCGGTTGGGCCTACTACTCCGAAAAATGCCTGCAATACCTGATGGGCGGCAAGAACGCAAAGGCAATTCTCGTTTACCGCTGGCTTTATATTTTTGCCATCTTCATCGGACCGTATCTCACGGTAAGCGCCGTCTGGACAAGCGCCGACATCTTCAACGGACTCATGGCGTTCCCCAACCTGGTCGCGCTGATTCTGCTTTCGGGAATCGTCACCAAAGAAACAAAGACATTCCTCGCCAAGTTGAAAGAATCCAAAAACTAAAGGTCACCCCTAAAAAGAAATTATCGAAACTAAAAAAGCCTCCCCAGCGGGAGGTCTTTTTAAAAACATCAGTTAAATTCTTATTCGCAAGAAATCTTAGCTGTGCCTGATAGAATTTCAACATCGATTGGATGATTTGATGTTGTAGATTTATATGTCTCAGCACGACCATTTGCTCTAACAGAGTAAGACTTTCCAGCAACAGATGCCGTCACCGGTCCATTCGGAGCTTCAATTATTATTGAACGCTGATAGAACGTGCTTGTCTTGCAAGCATAGGTCATCTTGTATGTACCCGGTCCAACCGTAAACGTACCTGCTGCAGTACCATCAATCACATAATCCGGATCATTTCTATCCACTGCGGTAATTTTTTCGCACTGAACAGACACAACTGTGTTGTCATCGTTGGCGACCTTCACGATTGGAGCCTGCGACTGTTTCTTTGCAGTAAAAGCGAACGTTGCAGCAGCACCATCACCCGTAAAGCCAGCCGGCCATTCGTACCCAATAATTTGATGCCCCATAGAAGAGCAGCCCGTCACCGACCATGTTCCCATTTCGCCGTCTGCAATATCCGGAGTTTTTTTCAAGGCAGTGCACTTGCAACCCGTAATTTTCGCTCCATTCACCTGAACCGGAGAGCAGGTAATCGGATAATGGCTCGCACCAATCGTGAGAGTCAGTTTGGCACCATGCTGACCTGACGTTGTGTAGGTAACATTCTGGTTCACACCGCCTGCACCAGTCACATTTGCAGTAGGAGGCGTACCGCCTTCAAACTCCCATGCAAACACAGCATTAAGCAAAGACGCGGGGGCAACACTGGAGCCAACATGATTATATTTCCATGTCGTCGAACCACCAACATCAATTGTAGCCTTCGTCGGGTCCGGAGCGCAAGTTCCAGCCTGGTTCACATCGACAACAACAGAACTCGAAGACACGATTATCGGACCAGGATCAGACGATGACCTTGGCGTATAAGAGTACGGAGCCGAAGAAGACAGTTTAATCTGGAACTCCGAAGAAGAAGACTGCTGTACCGGCGGTACATACGTAGAAGTAGGACCAGGAATCGTCGCGGACGACTGAGGCTTCGGTTGCTGTTTAGTAGAAGAACTAGACGCCCCCTCAAAGCAAACCGGGCAATTAGTCGCATTCATCACATCTTTAGTAATACCTGAAGTTGGGTTCTCCGGATCCTCAAGAGCCATCCTATCATCGTCGTCATCGGTTTTAATAATTTCACCACTTCCGCAAGCCCAAAAACTTGCAACAACACCCAGAACCACAGTTCCGGCAAAAATTTTTTTATTCATAATAATGAATCCTCCTCAATTTAAATATAACATAATTCAAGACAAATCGCAAATAAAATAAGGAATAAAAAAAGGCCTCCCGAGTGGGAGGTCCTTTTTTTGCTTTAAACTTTGTTTACCCGCAAGAAATCTTTGCTGTACCAGATGTGATTTCAACATCAATGGGCTTATTTGATGTCGTGGATTTATACGTTTCTGCACGTCCATTGGGCGAAACAGAGAACTTAACTCCACCAACAGTTCCCGATACGGCACCAGAAGGTGCTTCAACCACAATCGGTCGTTGATCGTACTGGTCCGCCTTGCATGCATAGACCATCTTGTATGTACCCGGTCCAACAGTAAACGTTCCTGTAGCGGTACCATTGATAACATAATCTGGATCATTTGCATCCACTGCTGTAACTTCGTCACACTGAACATTTTGAACAGTGTTATCGTCGTTGGCGACCTTCACGATTGGAGCCTGAGACTGTTTCTTTGCAGTAAAGGCATATGTTGCTGCGGCACCATCACCTGTAAAGCCGGCCGGCCATTCATACCCGATAATTTGATGGCCTGTAGAAGAGCAACCCGTCACCGTCCAAGTACCCACTTCGCCTTCTGCAATATCCGGCATTTTATTCAAGGCAGTGCACTTGCAACCCGTAATTTTCGCACCGTTCACCTGAACCGGAGAGCAGGTAATCGGATAATGGCTCGCACCAATCGTGAGAGTCAGTTTGGCACCATGCTGGCCTGACGTTGTGTAGGAAACATTCTGGCTCATACCGCCTGCACCAGTCGCATTTGCAGTAGGAGGCGTACCGCCTTCAAATTCCCATGCAAACACAGCAGTAAGCAAAGACGCAGCGGCAACACCGGAGCCACGAGTATATTTCCATGTCGTCGAACCATTAACATCAATTGTAGCCTTCGACGGGTCCGGAGCGCAAGTTCCAGCCTGGTTCGCATCGATAACAGTTTCAGAACTCGAGGACACAAATATCGGGCCAGGGCCCGGACCAGGATCGGACGACGACCTCGGCGTATAAGAGTACGGAGCCGAAGAAGACAGATTAATTTGGAACTCCGAAGAAGAAGACTGCTGTACCGGCGGTACATACGTAGAAGTAGGACCAGGAATCGTCGCGGACGACTGAGGCTTCGGTTGCTGTTTAGTAGAAGAACTAGACGGAGCTCCCACAAAGCAATTCGGGCAATTAGTCGCATTCATCACATCTTTAGTAATACCTAAAGTTGGGTTCTCCGGCACCTCAAGAGCCATCGTATTATCGTCGTTATCGGGTTTAATAATTTCACCACTTCCGCAAGCCCAAAAACTTGCAGCAATACCCAAAGCCGCTGTTCCAACAAGAATCTTTTTATTCATAATAATAAAACCTCTTCGGTGAAAAATAACTTAAATCAAGGCAATATGCAAACACTGTAAGTGATTTTTATCAAGGAATCGCACAAAAAAAACGCCCCGAAATCGCTTTCAGAGCGTTTGTAAACTTAATTATACAGACAATCGTATCTACACGATACACTACAACTCGATAATCCCCGGATCAAACGATGACGAGGAACCCGGATTCGCCTTGGACGAGCTGGACTTTTTCTCTCCCGAAGAAGAACTTTCCAGAATCACTTCCTCGGACGAGGAGCTTACGGCCTTAGGTTTGACCACAAGCAGCTGATCACCTTCCTCATCGTTTTGGCAAGTAATCAATCCCTGCTTTGCAAACTGGACCATCGGTTCCTTTGCACCATCCGTAGTATATTTCACGACAATCTTCGCTTCTCCGGTACCACTCTTTTCTCCCGAGACTAGCACACCGTCCGCTCCAAGATCCATCCAATTGTACTTGGCGCTAAGCACGCTACCGTCAGGACCAGCGACATACCACTCCACTTCGTCACCGACAAATACTTCGCGCTTGCTTACAGCACAATGGCCTTCAGGTACAGAACTAGAAGAAGACTTTGCCTGAGACGAGCTGCTCTTTGCCACAGAAGAAGACGAAGGTTTCTCCGTCGAAGAAGAAGATGTTGCAGGACCGCTACCCTCCGCATACACAACGAGATTGTCGCAGTCGAAGTATTCACCGTCGAAATAAATTCCGGGGCCGAACTTTTTACCGGCGTTCTTGAACACCACCGTAATTTCCGGCACGCCAGTTCCCGTAAGTTCGCCATCGACAATGCTTTTTTCGACTTCGTTATTCAAATCCCATTCAAACGGCGCGGAATCCTTGGAGCCTTCATCCGGCAGGTAACGCCAAATGACCTCGTCACCCACATGGACAACATCAGGCATCAGCAATTCGCACTTGCCAGACACATGCTGCGGATCCGTTTTCACGCTGCTAGAAGACCCCTTGGAAGAACTAGAACCAGAATCATTCCCGGAGCTAGAAGATTTCGTAGAAGACGAAGACTTGGTAGAACCGCTACTTTTTCCGGAACTGGAAGACTTGGTATTCGAGCTGCTGGACTTGTTCTTCGAGACGCTGCTGCTGCTTTCTTCCTCTACGGAACTGCTACTTTTGATAAGTTCTACATCGCAGTTCTTTTTCCCCTTGCAGTACTGCTTGATAAAGTATTTGGCCAATTCTTCATCGTCTATTTCTTCCATTTTTTTCTTGGCCATTTCGTCAGCATCAGTAGCTTCGACGACATTGCCTTCGCCACACGCCCACATAAAAAACATTGCAGACGAGATAAATAATGGTATTAAAAGTTTCCTATCCATATATTTCCCCATTCTTTAAATTCTACTCCTGTGCTTCACCATCCACCGAAATTTTACGTTGTCCTGTAATGAACTGGTGAACATAAGGATTGCTTGTATTTTTTATTTCATCGACGGTCCCCACCTCGATGATTCTCCCATTCAATAACATGGCTATTCGGTCAGCCACTTTAAAGGCGCTCACCATGTCGTGCGTCACCACGACCGATGTCACGCCAAGCTTACTCTGCATATCTAGAATAAGATCGTTGATGACGTCACTGGTAATCGGGTCAAGACCCGTCGTCGGTTCATCGTACAAAAGAATTTCCGGATTGAGTGCAATCGCTCTTGCAAGCGCCACGCGTTTACGCATACCGCCCGAAAGTTCCGAAGGCATCTTTGTACGGAATGAAGGTACCAGGTTTATCAATTTGAGTTTTTCGGTCACCACATCCTGGATTTCCTTTTCGGACAATTCAGGATGGTGTTCGCGCAGGGCAAAAGCGATATTCTCGCCCGTGTCCATGGAGTCGAACAAGGCACCCATTTGGAACAACATTCCCATTTTGCGGCGAATCGTTCGTGTATCGAAAAACTGCGGTGTACTGATGGTGACGCCATCGACCGTCACCTCGCCGCCATCCGGCTGTAGAAGCCCGATCATGTGCTTTAGGATAACGGACTTTCCGCCACCGGACTTACCGATGATGACCATCGTTTCGCCACGGCGAATATCCAAATTCACGTCTTCGAGAACGGTCTGAGGTCCAAAGGACTTTTTAAGTCCCTTGAGTCGGATAGCAATATCGTTCGGGTCGATTTTTACATTCGGCATAAACTTAAACCTCTAGAAGAACATGAACGCATCAAGAATAAAGTCAGAAACTAAAATCATAAGACAACTGGAAACCACAACGCTCATCGTCGCAAGGCCAACGCCATGCGCACCCGGCTTGGAATGCGTCCCGTGATAGTACGCAAGCACAAAGATGATCGTTCCAAACACGATAGACTTGATAATCCCTGCCCACAAATCCATATTTTCGAACAGATACTGCATACCCGTAGAGTAAGTGTAGGTCGTGATATCAAGCGCTAGCACACAAACAATCCAACCACCAATCAACGCAAGAGCATTCGAAATCGCCGTCAAGCACGGAATCATCGTCAAGAACGCAAAGAACCGAGGCATCGCAAGGTAACGGTACGGGTCGAGTCCGAGCACGACGTAGGCAGAGAGTTCTTCTTTCTCCTTCATGGAACCGATTTCGGCAGCAACGGCACTCCCGACACGGCCCGAAAGCACGATAGCCGTAAGCAAAGGTCCAAGTTCAATCAACACCATCTTGCAGGCGGCCGTACCGACAAACTTGTCCGAGACGAGGTTGTGGAACTCGAACTCCGCCATGATGGTCGCCACCATGCCTGTAAAGATGGATGTCACAAACAAGAGCGGAAGCGAAGAAACGCCCACGGAAATCATCTCTTTCACAATCAACGATGGATTCTTGTGGATATAACGGAACTGCTTGATTGTAATAAGCAAGATGCAAATGCATTCGCCAACCGCGGCTATTGCATCGACAATCGTTTTTCCAATCCAGTTTATAGGTTTCAGAATCAACGTCATAGCACTTCCTTAAAAACTGCCAAAGTCGGCGACCTGCGGTCCACCGCCATCGTCATCTGAACCATACTGATAATCTTCGTCGCCTTCCATACCTTGCTGGTCGGTCGCATCGTAGAACGTCGTATATTCCGGCACGAAACTCATGTCGATATCTTTAACGGAACCATTACGGTGCTTGGCGACGATAAGCCTTGCCTTGTAGCGGTCTTCGTCCTTGTGCGTCTGCACGAACTCGCGTTCCACGAACCACACCATGTCGGCGTCCTGTTCGATAGAACCGGATTCACGCAAGTCCGAAAGCTGCGGACGTTCGCGACCTTTTTCTTCGACCTTACGACTCAGCTGGGCAAGCGCGATAACCGGGATGCTCAGTTCCTTCGCCAAAATCTTTAAGCCACGGGAAATGGCACCGATGGCGACCGCACGGTTTTCTTCCTTGCCTGTCTTCATCAACTGCAAGTAGTCGATGATGAGGAGGTCGAGATGCCCCTTGTGCTTGAGCTGGCGCGCCTTGCTCATCAGTTCCATGATGCCCAGGTCGGCGTTGTCATCGACAAACAATGGAGCCTGGTTAATCGGAGTCACGGCGGCAATGAGTTTTTTCATTTCGTCGTGGTTGAGTTTACCGTTACGTAACCTACTCTGATCGACTTGAGCCTGAGAGCAAAGCAGTCGTTGTGCAAGCTGCATGCCGTCCATTTCGAGGCTGAAGAACGCGACGTTCTTGCCATATTTGATAGCGGCGTTCGCGGCCACAGTTAGCGCAAAAGAAGTCTTACCGACACCCGGACGGGCCGCCAAAATAATCAAGTCCGAATTCTGGAGGCCGTTCGTGAGTTCATCGAGTTCCGTGATGCCCGTCGGCACACCCGTCATGCCATCTTTACGATTATTCAATCGTTCCAGAAGCGGAGAGACAAAGTTGTCGATAGACTTGAGCGTATTGCGCACCTGGTTATCGGCAATCGCGAAAATATCGCGTTCGGCATCCTGCAGCACATTGTCCGGCGTTGAGGCCGGGTCCATCGACTTTCGAATGATTTCAGAAGAAGTACGGATGAGTTTACGGAGCACAGCCTTGCTGCGCAAGTGTTCCAACTGCCACGGGACATTCGCTGACGACGCAACGGATTCCATCAATTCAAAGATGTATTCCCTGCCACCCACAATATCGAGTTTGCCCATTTTTGTGAGTTCCGCCGAAACGGTCACAGGGTCAATGGGAGAGACAGCCTTATTCAAGCTGCAGAGAGCGTTCCAAATCAGTTGATGACGCTCCAGATAGAAAAAGTCATCGTCCGTAATGGCCATCACCGCGGTGCCCATTACTTCGGGGTCACGCAAAATACCGCCTAAAAGGCAGCGTTCCGCCTCGACATCGGCGGGCATTTGGCGACCATCAAATGACTTCGAATTTTCCTCTGACATAACTATACCGATTTAAATATACAATAAAAATTTACATGGAACTTTTGAAAATGACGCAAAAGCGGGGTGAAATGGGCCATAAAAAGGAGATGCCCCATCGAGTGGGGCATGACAATGTGATTGCGAGAGTGCGCGGGGTAATGCGCGCTACTTGGCAACAAAGAGGCCGCTACGCGGAATATGCACCTTCCACGTAAGCCATTTGAGTTGTTTGTCCGCAGTCATCGCATAGGCATCGACAAGCGAAACCGTTTTTACGCCGTTGAAGTCGAGCGCTGTACCCGCGAGGTCATTGAAGTTTTTACCCTTGCTGAACACATCATAGAAAAGCGGTTCGCCAAAGGTAATCATGATTTCAGGAGCGATAAAGGAAAGTTCCTTTGTCAGCATTCGGCGGAGCGACGCAAGCAAAATCGGAGATAGCGCACGCGGGGCATCTTTGTAGAAATACGTAACGCCAAGCGTTTCCGGGGCGTAGCCGAGACTCCCGAACAAACGAACAATCATTTCGCCGGTTGGCGACTGGAAAAAATTTCCGGTCGGTTCGCCCGGTTTGGGAGATGCGAGCAAAATCAAGAGACGCGGATGTTCCGGGCCTTCGTAACGAACAACGTTTGCTGCGCGGGCGTAAAGAGCGTCTGTTTTAAGCGCATCGTAGAAGGAGCCGAGAGAATCAGCAAGTTCGTATGCGGCGGTCGTCTTCTTGACGGCACGCGGAGCGATAGTCATCGCAGAATCCAGTTGCGGCTTTGGAGCCGGAGATGGACTCGGCGGAGGTGCCGCAGAAGCCGGAGCGAACACGGGCTGCGCAGGCTTTTGAAATGCAGGCTGCGCGGGATTCGGGAACGGCGGGGGATTTTTCAGAGCCGAAGGCTGCGCAAATGACGATGCGGCCGGACGCGGTGGCATCGGGTTTGCGGGGCGAACCCCAGCAGAAACGACAGACTTTTTGCGAGTCAATGTCCACGGTTCGTCAAGGAGCAAGTCCTCCTCGCCCATGTCCATCTGGCCTTGCAAATACTTGCGAAGTTCGCTAAAATCAAATTCTTCGGGCATGTCGTTCCTCTAGGAATTCTTTAACTTTTCGAGAGTAAAATCTACAATTTCCTGCGCGAGATCGATTTTAGAGCCCATCTTCATCTCGGGAATTTCAACCTCGGTAGCGTTACAAGAGTCGCCGGCAGCCTGTACATTGCGAGAGTCGCCGGGAACCGCCGCACGAATCAGCGTGTAACGCACATCGTCGAATCCAAATCCGCTGTTTGCGGCCACAGGAGCATTGAGCAAAAGAGCATCGGCACCGCTCTTCTTGAGCTTTTCTACCGCATGTTCCTTGAAGTGGTCCGTTTCAAGGGCAAAACCGACAATCACCTGGTCTGCACGTTTTTGGGCGACGCTATCGCGCAAGATGTTCGGATTCGGTTCCAGTTCCAAGATGAGCTGGCTACGGCTATCCTTGATTTTTTCGGTCGCTGCCACTTTCGGGCGATAATCGGCTACGGCGGCGCAATGCACGAGCACATCGGCGTTATTCATCTGTTCAAGGACAGCCTTGTGCATGTCGCATGCACTCTTGATTTTCGTGATGTGGACGCCGCCGGGGAATTCCGCTTCCATGGGGCCTGCGACAACGCTTACGTCAAAGCCGTTCGCGAGGAATGTAGCTGCAATCGCGACGGCAGTCTTTCCGCTGCTACGGTTGCTGATGTAGCGAACCGGGTCGATTGCTTCTTCGGTGCGTCCCGCCGTGATTAGAACTTTTTTGCCGTAACCGGGGAGCGTCGGGTCTTGCGTCGGAAGTATTTCGTTTACACGCAACACGGATGCATCCGGGGTTTTAGGGGTGGAGCCCCTAGGCGAATGGGTAGCGGATGGTTCGACAGGCTCACCAACCTTTGTATTTGCGATGCCTGACGAAACAGAAGCGAGGGGACAACAGTTAGAGGCGAGAGTCGCGGCAAACGGAGTTTGGCATGACCGAGCCGAACTGTTGGGACTTGAGCAAAGCGAAAGTCCAACGCTCTCCCCTTTGGATCCTTCGACTTCGCTCAGGATGACACCGCTAGCCTCTAAATAAGCGATGATTTCTGCGGGATCGAGGAGACGGCCTTTGCCAACTTCGCCACAGGCGAGTTCTCCGGCGGGAGATTCGAGGACGGTCGTGTTCTCGAAGGCTCGCAAAACTTCAAGGTTGCGTTTGACGGCGGGGCTGTTGTACATCGCGACGTTCATCGCGGGAGCGACTATTCGTGGGCAGGTGCAGCTCATGAAGCAAAGGCTCACGGGGTCGTCGGCTATGCCACAAGCGAATTTTCCGATGACGTTTGCGGTCGCGGGCACAACGAGATAAAGGTCAGCCCAATGCGGGAAATCGATGTGCTGGAACGGGCGCGCCTCGACGGCTCCGTTTTTCAGATAAACCGGGCACTTGGAGAGGCTTGCGAACGTAAGTGGCGCCACAAACTGCGTTGCGGCTTCGGTCATGCAGACGCGGACTTCGGCACCTTTCTTTTGCAACAATCGCAACAGTTCACAAGACTTGTAGGCGGCAATTCCGCCCGAGACTCCGAGGAGAATTTTCTTTCCAGCAAGATTCATGCAATGCAAGATAGAAAAGTGTGCAAGGCGAGAGAAGCGCGAAAACTTGTTTTCGCATTTCCGAGCCGTAGCCACGGACGCCAAAGGCGTCAAAAGTAATAAGTAATAAGTAGAAAGTAGAAATTAGGAAGGATTTAATTTGGCGACTTCGCTGCGATTTTTCTAATTACGAGTTCCGCATTCCTAATTAAATCAACTCTGGGCTTTTAACTTTTTCCCGGCAAGCCACGGTACAAACCTGTTGATGAGCCGGATTACGGGAACGAGGGCCGCAAGCGTCACCAATGTCAACAGGACACTCAACACGAGCGAGGATTCAATCCAATCCGGAGTCACGTGCAACACTTTAAAGAACAATCCGCGCAAAACGCTCTGAACTATCATATGTAATGCGAAAATCGTAATCGTATTCTGTCCAACAAAATTCAGAACAGCGTTTTCCTTCAAGCTCTTGGAAACAACGACAAAGGCGAGCAAGCCCATGTGAATCATCACTGTATGCATGAACAAAAACAAGAATATTGACATCGTATTATCGCGAACGACAAACGCTAGCGCAAACACCAAAACAGACACTATAAGGGCACCCACATTATTTTTTAACAGGCAAAGCCATTTATCGACAACATTCCACTTCGACGCCACATATCCGAGAGCGAAGAAATACAGGCAAAAAGGAATTTGATCTATGTTCCAGAACAAATGCGGCAAATGGAGCAAGTCCATATAAGTAACATAAATGAGCCCCGGGACATACAAAACCGCAATGATAACGGCCTTCAACCATTTTTTTTGTAAACGGAGCAATCCCCAAAAGCAAAGTTCCACCATAAAAAGGCACGTCAAGAACCAAAGGGGCGTCACAAAAAACGTGCTGTTCGTCCCGCACAAAATCTGAATGACAACATCCAACACCGTAGCATCTGTTTGATATGACAATCCAAAATTACGGCGCACAAGGAACCAGAACAAGAAAAGGATTGCCGAAAAGCCAAAATAAGGCACAACGAGACTGCGGATTTTTTTCCGAAGCAATTCAACAAATGGCGCCTTCGATGAACGTTCAAAAGTGAGTCCCGAAAGGAAAAAGAACGCGGGCATCACAAACGAAAAAATGATTTCGTTGACAATGTATATGGACTGCATGTGTCCAAGCGCAACCAAACTAATGGCGATAGCCTTACCGTTGTCAATCCAAGGAATGCGTTTTGTTTTTTGAGATTCGCGAAGTTCCATACTGCAATAATATAAAATTTATCTGAATTTCGAGACGTGTAAGGCGACCCCGGCACTGTGGCCGGGGTGACAAAAAAAAGAAATCCCGCGGTCACCCACGGGATTCCTTTAAGCTTTAGTTTGAAACTAAATTAAGCTTCAGCTTCTTCGGCCGGTTTTTCAGCAGCCTTCTTCTTGGAAGCCTTCTTCTTCGGAGCGACAGCTTCGCCAATCGTGGTGCCGTTTTCGCCCGGCTTGTGGGAGTCCATCCAAGCCTTGAGTTCAGCGGATTCACGGTTCTTGAAGTAGTCAACAACGGAGAGATAGATCTTGCGGTTGTTCTGATCGATTTCGGTCACGACAGCCGGAACTTCGTCGCCAACCTTGAATGCATCGGCCGGAACCTTAATGTATTCAGCGGTGAGCTTGGAGACCGGGATGAAGCCTTCAATACCGTCAGCGAGTTCAACCACGACGCCGCGGTCGAGCATGCGAACGATCTTGCCCTTGACTTCGGAGTCAACCGGGTAGGTAGAATCGATAGAATCCCACGGGTCTTCGGTGAGGTGCTTCATGGAGAGAGAAATGCGGCGCTTTTCCTTATCGACGGCGAGAACGACGCATTCCACCTTGTCACCCTTCTTGACCATTTCGTTCGGGTGGGTGATCTTCTTGGTCCAGGACATGTCAGAGACGTGGATGAGGCCATCAACACCTTCCTTGATTTCGACGAATGCGCCGAAGGAAGCGATGTTGCGGATTTCACCGACGACGCGTGCGCCCGGCGGAAGTTCGGTTTCGATAGAATCCCACGGGTCGCTTTCGAGCTGCTTCATGCCGAGAGAGATACGTTCTGCATCTTCTTCAACCTTGAGAACAACAGCTTCGACTTCCTGACCGACGGTGAGGATTTTGGACGGGTGCTTGACATGCTGGGTCCAGGACATTTCAGAAACGTGGATGAGGCCTTCAACACCGCTGTCGAGTTCGACGAATGCACCGTAATCCGTGATGGAAACAACCTTACCCTTGACGATAGCGCCTTCCGGATAACGTTCGGCGATATCCTTCCACGGATGCGGCTTAAGCTGCTTCATGCCGAGAGAGATGCGTTCCTTCTTGTCGTTGAAGTCGAGAACCATGACTTCGACTTCCTGACCGAGCTGGAGCATTTCGGACGGGTGGTTGATGCGCTTGTAGCTCATGTCGGTGATGTGGAGGAGACCATCTACGCCGCCAAGGTCGATGAAAGCACCGAAGTCGGTGATGTTCTTGACGATACCCTTGCGGACCTGGTTCTTCTCGAGAGTTTCGAGAACGTCGCCACGCTGCTTGTTGCGTTCTTCTTCGAGAACGACACGGCGAGATACGACGATATTGCGACGAGCCTTGTTGACCTTGATGACCTTGAGGTCGAAGTCCTGGCCGATAAGAGCGTTGATGTCCGGAATCTGACGGAGGTCGATCTGAGAGCCCGGGAGGAAGGCATCGATACCAAAGAGGTCGACGACAACGCCGCCCTTGATGCGCTTCGTGAGAGTGCCGCGTACGACTTCGTTGTTTTCGAATGCAGCGTGGATGCGGTCCCACACGCGAACGAAGTCAGCCTTCTGCTTGGAGAGGATGAGGCGACCGTCTTCGTCTTCGAGCTTTTCGACGAACACTTCGATTTCGGAACCGAGTTCGAGAGAATCAGTATCCTTGAATTCGGCGCGATCAATAACGCCTTCGGACTTGTAGTTCACGTCGACGAGAACTTCCTGATCGTTCACCTGGCTGATCTTGCCCGTGACGAGCTTGCCCTGTTCGAGGCAGCCCATGCCGGCATAGACGTCAGCGTTGGCCTTGCGGAAGTCCGGGGAGCATTCACCCTGAGCGGCGAGAATTTCTTCGAGATCTTCTTGAGTTCCGAATTTGAGATTTTGAGACATATTAGTTAATTGGGTTGTGGTTAAAAGACTCTGGGCTACGCCACTACACCTACGTAGTCGAGAATCTTTTGAACCTGTTGTTCGATTGAGATGTGTGTAGTGTCAATTTCAATAGCATCGTCCGCCTTTTTCAACGGGGCGGTAGCGCGGGAGGAGTCCAGGCGGTCGCGTTCGACCAGATTATTGAGGACTTCTTCGAGCGTCACTTTTTCGCCTTTTTCAAGGAGTTCCTTGTAGCGGCGTTCGGCGCGGACCTTCACGTCCGTCACCATGAAAAACTTGTACTTCGCATCGGGGAATACGACCGTTCCGATATCGCGGCCATCCAGGATGCAGCTCTGCTTCTTGCCGATTTCACGCTGCTGCTTAGTCATGGCGGCACGGACAGACGGGAGAGCGCAGTAGATGCTCACATTGCTGGAGACCTTCATGCCACGGATTTCGCTTTCGCGGGAAACGCCGTTGATGAGCACGTGGTTTTCGGAGTCGAACCCGAGCGTGAGGTTAGAGAGCAATTCGTCCATCGCCGAACCTTCTTCAGCCGGCAAACCCTTTTCGAGAGCAGCAAGCGTTACGGCGCGGTACATGGCGCCAGTATCAAGGTATGTGATGCCAAGTTTTTTAGCCACAAGCTTTGCGGTGGTGCTTTTTCCTGTTCCGGAGCCACCATCGAGGGCAATAACGAATTGTTCAGAATTACTCATGAGTGGGGACAAATATAGTAATTAGACGAAAGACGAAAGACGAAAGACGAAAGATATGGATGCCAAATAGACCATTAAAGTTAATTGATCGAAGCGAAAGTACAAAGACGAAAGACGAGAGAATGAAGTCCAAAACAGGGTTATTTTTCGGGAATGGAGAGGGTATAACCGCGGACGGAGCGTAAACGGCCCCGTTTTTTGTCAACATGGTGCCCCCAAAAACCAACAAGTAGCTTCAACTTGACCTTTTCGCCGCGATTATTCCACAAAATAGGGATTTCATTCACCCCCAACGGAAACTCCTCAAACTCCTGGTCCGAGTTCCAGTCTGTTTTACGAACATAAACCCTTTTGT
>JAFWRL010000005.1 GCA_017520105.1 Fibrobacter sp. | reverse complement strand
AGAGTTGAGTCATAGAGACATGCTTTTTTTCGATGGATTTGGACTCTACAAAAAAGATGGAACCCATATTGCGGATGTTCGTTGAATAAGGCGCGTTACCGTGCAATCCGCACTTGCTTTACGGTGCCATTCCGGACGGAGCGGAGCATGTAGATGCCTTGGGCCTTGATGTCGCGGGTGTTCTGGAGTGTCGAGACGGCCTCGTCCATGGTGTAGGCGCGCAGGCGGCCGAGGCGCACTCCGTTTACGTCAAAGACGTCGTATGCCTGGAGTGTATTTGCCTGCAGGTGAAGTTCGCCGCCAATTGCAGTCGGACCATCTCCCGGAAAACCGGATGTAGGTAACCAAATGTTCTTGCTGTCGGCAATGTGTTCCGCGAAGTATTCCTTGAGCCAGGTCATTGCCGGGCGGTCCACGCCGTCCTTGATGATGCCGGAACATCCTAGATCCTTTTCGCTACAATATATCCATGTCTTGCCGTAGATATACCCCCAAAGGGTAACGCCTGCAATGTATTTCTCTTCCATGAAGAGCGGGATTTGTTCGGAGTAGCATTTTTTCTGAATGTCGTCGTTTGTGGTTCCGATATCGTATTCGGTAATGAACAATGGAATCTGTGTACTGTCTATAATTTCTTGTAGGTATTTTTTGATGATGTTGATGTTGAGGCAGTTTGTCGGGCCGGAACCCGTTGACACTAAATCGTGTCCTTGCAATCCGTAGCCATCAACGGGTGCACCGTTCTTTTTGATGGTATTGATAAGGTTTATTCCGACATCTCTCTGCCATTGGAACGTATTGTAGTCGTTGTAAATGAGTATTGCATTCGGCCAGCGCTCGCGAGCCATCTTGAAGGCCGTAGTCACGAACTTGTAGTCGCCATCGTTGTCACCTCCCAGCGCTTCGATAAGGTGGTTGTCTACGCCAAATGCGGAATGATACTTGTTTTTCGATAAACGGCCGGCTTCGGCTACCACGTCAATCATTTCCAGGTCGGGGTAATGTTCCGCGACGGCATCGAACCATGCGGTAATGGCTTCCCTGGTTTCCTCGACATTTAGGTTGCGAATCCAACCTGGGTATTGCGAACCCCACACGAGCGTGCGGAACTTGAATAGGACTCCGTTCTGTTTTGCCCAGTTGTAAATTGCGTCGCACTTGGAAAAGTCGAATTCGCCACGATTCTTTTCGATTTGGATCCATACGCATTCTCTATCGGGGCTGATTTGGTTCCAGTATTCCGCGAAATCAGCCGGAACTTCGCCATCAACCGGAATGTTGCCGACGAACTTTGCGGCCCCGTCGGCAAGGCCTGAGCCTGCAAATACTCTTGTAAACGCGCAGAACAGCGCACAGGTGGCAATTTTTGAAATTCTAGAAGACATAAACCACTATAAAAATATATTCATATTGCTAATGATTTCAAAAAAAGACTGTTTATTATTGACTATAACTTCAATAGTGATATGTCTATATTATACAATTGAGCGGAAAATTTGCTTTTTTCCCTTTAAAACGAGTTATTTTTACAATTGGACGTTTTTTCACAATTGTAAAATTGCTTTTGCTTATTTATATTAAAGGAGAAAATATCTCTCATAAGGAGGTGGTTTAATGTATAAGCATTGGAAAAAAATTTTGCTGGCGATGACTGCATTTTTTTGGAACGCATGTGACAATAACAGTACGCCGACCGCTCCGCAAATTACGCCAAATTCAAGCTCGGGAACAAATGTTGAACCCACTTCGAGTTCTGCAACGAACACGCCTGTCTCCAGTTCCGCTGTTGAAAATGCGACTCCTAGTTCTTCGGAACAAAAGCCTGGTTCGAGTGCAATCGCTCCGAATCCAAGTTCCAGCTCTGTAACAGCAACGTCCAGTTCCGCGGTAGCCGCGTCTTCAAGTTCCGTCAAGGAAAAAGTAAGTTCCAGTAGCTTGGACCAGAATGCAGACCTTTACGGTTGTCCGCCAGATGTTTGTGGGGCTGAACTTAGTAGTAGTGCGGGCATGATTATTGCACCCAAGTATGGCGTCCCAATGAGTTCCAGCAGCAAAGGCATGATTGCGCCTAAGTACGGCGTTCCGATAATGTCCAGCTCTAGTCAGGGCTTTGAGGCTGTTCCGTTGTACGGCGTTGTGTCAAACGTTTGCGTAAAATCAGAAAACGATTCGACTTTGAGTTGTAATGGCGTGACATGCGTTGAATCGGTAACGGAGAAAACGCAAATCCCTAGTTGCTCTGGTGACCAAATTTGTGCAAAATATGGTGTTGTCGTTATTAGAGATAAAACATACAAGTGCGATGACGGCAAGGTCTATAACGAAGCGGAATTCAAGGCCCGTTATGATACGATTACGATTCTCCCGAAACCAGAAAAGAAGATCCCTTGTTATAAAGATCGCGGTAGTAGTGATTATATTAAATATTGTGACGATGGTATGGTTTTTTATATAGACACGGATGAAAAAGGCAATAAGGTATATGAAAATGAATATGTAAGATTAAGCGAAAAAGAATTTTTGGACAAGTACGAAATTTTAAATTTTGATGAGCCGATTGCCGTTTATGGCCCGCCCTGCATGTTCACCGGTACTTGCGACGAGGAAAAGTAAAAATAGGTGCTTTTGAAATCTCTCGTCTTTCGTCTCTCGTCTCTCGTCTAAAAATGCAGCTTGGTTTAAAGAAAAAACTTGCTCTTGAGGCATACCGCCTTTATCGCCATAGCGAAACAAAAACGCACAAGTTAACGTACCTTTTCTGGGAATGTACGTTGCGCTGCAATTTGCATTGTCTCCATTGCGGTAGCGATTGCGTCGTCGATGCAATTCCTGACATGCCGCGTGAAGATTTTTTGCACATTTTGGACAGTCTCGCTCCGCATATTGACCCTAAGGATTTTGCCGTGGTGATTACGGGCGGCGAGCCTTTGATGCGCCCTGATCTTGAAGAATGCGCGAAGGAAATCAAGGCCCGTGGTTATCCGTGGGGCATGGTGACAAACGCTTTGGCGTTAACGCCTGAACGTTATACGAAACTCTTGAATGCAGGGCTCAAATCGCTTACAATCAGCCTGGACGGCCTCGAAGAAAATCACAATCATTTTCGTGGAAATCCGCACAGCTTTGAACGTGCCATACGGGCGATAAACATGGCTGCGCATACCGATGGCATCTTGTTCGACGTGATGACTTGCGTGAACAGAAAGAATCTCAAGGAATTGCCTCAGCTGTTTAACCTGCTTTTGAATCTCGGCGTCAGGCGGTGGAGAGTCTCGAACGTTTTCCCGAAGGGTCGAGCAAAAGACAATCCGCTGTTCCAGCTTTCAAACGAGGAATTTCGTCAAACTTTTGAGTTTATCCGCGAAGCGAAATCTCAGAACCTCATGAATGTGAACTACGATTGCGAAGGGTTTCTGGGCAGTTATGAAAAGGTGGTTCGCGATCAGCCGTTTTTCTGTTGGGCGGGCGTGAACATTGCGTCGGTGCTTTGCGACGGGAGCATTTCGGCGTGCCCGAGCTTGCGCGGTGACTACATCCAGGGAAACATCTACAAAGACGATTTGTGGGATGTTTGGCAGAATCGCTACCAGGTGATGCGCGACCGCAGCTGGGCGAGAATTGGTGAATGCAAAAAATGCAAATATTGGCGTTACTGCGAAGGCTCCAGCCTACATCTCAGAGATGAACGAACTAAGGAATTGGCCTACTGCCACGTGAAACGCCTCGAAGACGCCGGCGTGTGATGTAGCCAATGCTGGCAAAGTTTTTGCTGTATTTTTAACACAAAACACGTTGTTTTAGTTTATTCGTGTTTTGTTGCTAGTTGGAATCTAGTCTTGCGATTTCCCGCGGATGGTGACTACGGTGTTCCTGCTTGATGAATTCTTTGTCGATGTGCGTGTAGATTTGCGTGGTGCTGATGTCGGCATGGCCGAGCAGTTCTTGCAAAACGCGCAAGTCCATACCGGCTTCTAGACAGTGCGTGGCAAAGCTATGGCGGAACGTGTGCGGCGAAACCTGTTTGCTCAAGTGCAATGTGTGTAGCTGCACGATTTTCCAAGCGCCCATTCGGGTCATGGGCTTTCCGTGAGCGTTTAGAATAACATTATCTGTTTTTGGGTGCGTGAGCGGACGGCCTTCTTCAATCCAGGCACGGAGATTTTCTTTTGCCTTGCTGCCGAGCGGCACGAGGCGTTGCTTGTTGCCCTTGCCAATCGGCGTGAGCCATTCGTTGTCGAGATCGATTTGCGAAAGCTTAATCCCGAGCGCTTCCGAAATGCGCAGCCCGCCGCTGTACATAAGTTCTATCAAAGCTGTATCGCGAAGCGGGTTCTTGCCATTCGCGGCGCTTTCGAAAACGCTGTCGATTTCTTCACGGGTGAGGTACTGCGGCAGGTAGTGCCCGAGCTTTGGAGTCGCGAGCATCGATTCCGTGCTGTAGTCGTACTCGCCCTGGTTCTGCATGTACTTGAGGAATCCGCGCAGGCTCGAAAAATGCCTAGCGACGGACGTGGGGGAGTACTCCACTTGCCCGGCGGTGAGTGTCAAGAATTCGTCGAGCTTTTCTGGCTTCAAGTCCTTGAGGTCTATGCCGCAATCATCTAGCCATGCGACAAAGTGCCGCAGGTCTTCTTGATAGCTCTGGATAGTGGCGGGCGAAAGGTTCCGCTCCACACCCAAGTGCGAAAGAAAAGCGTCTAGACGATTGGTATTGAGACTCATAGGTTTATAGTTGGTAAAACTTAGATCGCTCGCTGTATTTGGCAGTCGTTTGGATTCTTTTACGACTGAATATAAAATTTTTCAAAAAAAACGCACATTCCCCTTGCCATTTATTTTTGTTATTTCTATAATTGTGCGCGTCCAAGCGACAATGGATGATTAGCTCAGTTGGTAGAGCAGCTGACTCTTAATCAGCGGGTCGCAGGTTCGACCCCTGCATCATCCACTAAGCATCAAACCGCAAGGCGAGGTGCTGCAAAATACAAAAGCGTCAGACAAAGCTAAGCGTCTAACGAACTTTGAAACTGCGACTTTTGATTTTTGCAACATAGCTCCCATCGAAAGACGGGAATGCGACCAATGATTTTTGGATGATTAGCTCAGTTGGTAGAGCAGCTGACTCTTAATCAGCGGGTCGCAGGTTCGACCCCTGCATCATCCACGAAACTCCATCTGAAAGGATGGAGTTTTTTGTTTAGGAAACTTCTTGATGGACCATCATTTACATAGAATGAAAACTGAAGAAAAACAATGTATATGCTTTTTTTTGAATACAAATTTTTTATATTTTACCTTAAGCTAGGGTGTTTGAATACACGACTCAAAAAGGGATTGTAAATGAAAATAGTTCTTCCTGTTGCTGGAAATGGGCTCCGCCTACGTCCATACACGGAAAATCTTCCTAAGTGCTTGCTTCCTGTTGCTGGTAAGACAATCATAGATTGGATTGTCGATGATGCTCTGTTTTTGAATCCTTCTGAAACGATTTTTATTACGGGTTACAAGGCTTCTGTTATTGATGAATATTTAAAGCAGAAATCGGAATGGGGCGCTGTTCGCACGGTCGTTCAATCCAACCCTCAAGGTCTTGGCGAGGCTGTCAGCCTTGCGCTCCCGTATGCAAACGATGATGAACCTCTTTTGATTATTTTGGGCGATACGCTTTTCGAGGCGGACTTGTCCATTCTGAACTCGGCTACCGAAAACGTTCTTTACACGTTCAAGGTTGATGATCCCAAGCGTTTTGGCGTCGCGGTGACGGATAAGGACGGCCGTATTGAACGCCTGGTGGAAAAACCGCAGGAGTTCGTGTCTGACGAGGCCATTGTCGGTATCTATTTCATCAAGGATGTCAAGGCGCTCAAGGAAGCGTTGAACTACCTCATGAAGAACGACATCCGCACGAAGGGTGAATTCCAGCTGACGGATGCTCTTGAACGTATGATTCAAGGTGGCTGCAAGTTCCGCACGGCTCCGGTCCAGAAATGGCTGGATTGCGGTCTCGTTGAAACGCTGCTTGAAACGAATGCCCATATTCTTGGCCGTGAAGCAAAGTCAAATTCGCCCCATTTCGAAGGTTCCGAAATTATCGAGCCCTGCTACATTGGTAAGAATGTGGTTATCAAGAATTCGACGGTCGGTCCTAACGTGTCGGTTGGAGATGGTTGCGTTATTGAGAATTCCGAAGTGTGCGATGCGATTCTCTGGAATGGCGTGAAGGTCTCGGACAAGAACCTCGCGGGTACTATCGTGCACGAATAAAGTAATTTAATGCGAGTGAGTCGTTGCTCGCTATTTGTAGGCAAAATTAAAAGAGGACGTCGGTTATTCCGGCGTCCTTTTCTAGTAACTAGTTACTCTCAACTCGGCGAAGCCGCGCTACTGCACGTCGATGGTCACCTTGTACATCGGTTTGCCTTTGTAGCTGCGGAGCTGGTCTCGCGGGGCCGTGATGATTTTTACGTTGTTTTTCGTGACGCCGGGTTGTTCGCGCAGCACTTTCAGCAGGTCCGCATTGCGTTTTGCGGCCATCTGCGGAAGGACTTTCATCATGTAGTTCTTGTCGATTTCGGCGGAGTGTTCCTTGGTGTAGGCCTGGAATCCCTTGCTGCTTTCCTTGATCTCTTCGATGACCCTATAATCCAGTTCATTCAGTTGGGTCTTGTTGTTCGTTTCTTTATAGTAGTCAATTTTGAGCTGTTGAATCTTGTATTCCCTGGCGGTCTTGCGCGGGTTGTAATACTGCGTGTAGGTGAGGATGAACTTCGGGTCTTTTCGGACGGTTTCGGTCATCTTGATGGCCTTTGCGTACTGTTCGCTCGTGAATGTATCGCTGTTCGAGTCAATCAGCACTTCGTCGTTTTCGCCAAGGCTGATGCCCAGTGCGCTAGCCCCTGCGCTGGCGAGGTTGCCGACCAGCTTGAACGGGGAAAGCGCCACTTTGACGAGCAGGTTCACGACGGTCTTCCAGATAATCTTGCCGTAAGAGAATTCCGGGTCGTCCAGGTTGCCCTTGACCGGAATATCGAACTGGATTTTGTCGTCTTTGTCCTTGAGAATGTAGAGGCCGATTTTCATCGGAACAGTGTATTCCGGGTCTATCTTGCTATCCTTGTCGCCGACGGTGATGTTGTAGATGTCGATGGTGTTCTTGCTGTCGAGGTTCCTATCGACAATCTTGCTGTCGCTTGCGAAGGCTAGCGTACCGGCCTTGAGAGGGTAGGCCGTGTAGTGTAGCGAGTAGTTCGAAAAGTGCTTGAGGGCGAGGTTTTTGATGCTGATGTAGATGTCCATCGTCTTGAGGTTGCTCAGGGCGCCATGGTACTTGAGCGACATGCTTCCGCCTTCTGGGAATGATGCTGTGACATTCACGTTGCAGGGTGTGTCGTAGTTGATGTTTTGGCCGCTGACGGTAATGTCGCTCACCTTGTAATTGAACGGGCGGATGATGGTATGGTCGGTGACGGTGATGTAGGAGTTCTTGACGAGAAGCTTGTTGATTTTGGCCTTGAGGGGCTTGGATGGTGCCGGCTTGTCGGACTCTTCTGTGGCGCTTGCTGAATCAACCTTGGCTTCGTCGGCTGAAACTGGCTCAGGAACAGGTTCCGCCTTCGGTTTCGGAGCGTCTTGAGTGACCGTTTCTGGTTTTTCTTCCGTCTTTACAGCTGTCGAGTCACCAGCGGAATTTTCTGCGTTTTTGTTGCTTGTCTTGAGGAGTACGTCGAAGTTCGTTTTGCCGTCCTTGAACAAGTCGATATGAGAGTGATGTCCATCTACAACGGCAGAATCAATGATGTATTCATTATCGGCGAGGTTTGCCTTGTTGATTCCGATTTGGATATTTTGTGCGCCGATTTGTTTGCCGCTGAGTTCGGTGAGGGCGAGGTTATCGACGGAAACAGCTCCCTTGATATTCGAGGCGAGTATGCTATTGATGTTTCCTGCGATGGAAATATCGGCTGAGAGGAATCCTTCGAGGTCCTTGTAGCTGAGGGCGTCGTTAAGATACGGCTTGATGCAGGTGAGTGCAAAACGGTTCAAGTCCAGGAAGATACTGTAATCGTATGTTGCCATGTTGGCGTTGACCTTGACTTTCAGATCGCCTCCATCAGCAAATTTGAGGCTGACGTCAACGCCGGTCTTGTTGTCTTCGAGATAGATGGCGGGAATGTTGATCGAGAAATCCTTGAGGTGGAACTTGGAACCGACTTTTGTGTCTTGGTAAATGATATTGCCTTTTTCGAAGGCGATGTTGCGGAGACATATCTTGACCGGAAATCCTGCTGCGATTTCGGCTGCGGTCTTTGCCGTGTTGTCTTTAGGCTTATTCTCATCCGGATGTTCGGCGTAGTAGAGGCTGTCTTTCGTGTCGAGGTATTCCTGGATGTCGGT
>JAFWRL010000034.1 GCA_017520105.1 Fibrobacter sp. | reverse complement strand
TTCATCATAGCTCCTCGGATGATGCCAAACATTAGCCGTTACAGCAAGACTATCGTTTTTCTCCGTCGAACTCCACCAGGTATTAGACTCCCCCACATGAACCAACCTCAACTGAGAACCGTTTGCAGTCACTCCAGCAAGCTGTTTAGACAAATCTTTCCATTCATCCTCAGTCGGGAGCCTCCAGCCTTCGGGGCACTGAGCCTCCGACCACGTAAACGAGGTATCCCGCCAGTCGTCAATCATCCAATAAATCCTGGCCGCCTTGCGGTACGCATAACGTTTACCGCTAACTTTATCTTCAAGCGAATCCGTAAAGATTTCCCACTTTTTAGATTTGCAGACATAGCCAAACAAATCGGTATCTTCAAGCGAACCTTCTTTTTCACTCGTGCATAACCCAACCTTTCCTTCAACATCCAAGGCGTTACGCCATTTGCCGTAATCGCATACATACGAAAAAGGCGTTCTATCAGTCGTTTCTGTTATAAAATAGTCCGTGCCATCGCATTTAATACCATAAGTATTCGACTCTAAGGCCGAAGACGATAACCAGCGGATACCTGTACGAGTTCTATCGTCGTTTTTGCAAGTAAAATATTTGCCAAATGAAGTTTTCGCGACCTTACCCAAATTACTATTGTCGCATTTATCAAGACCATATTCGGCAAGCCAAAAGCCGTCAATCACACTTTCAAAATCCGGAAGGATTCCACCCGCTAAATCGCTCAAATCAAAGCCAGTCGTATAGATACTTCTCCATTTCGTCATTGTCGAACGAATCGATTGAATATCTGCAGGGATAATCACATCGCCCGACAAAATTGACATATTCAAGTTGTAAGCAGCATCAGCAATCTTTTTTCTCGTAGAATCGCTATCCCATTTTCCGTCCTTTGCAAAATCTTCCGCAAAATCCTTGACAAACGATTCAAAAAAGTTTCCGCGAAAAGGCGAGAAAATAGCCGTAAGCCCCATCAAGACTTTATCTTCATCGCGATTTTCTATATCACGGATCCCGTAAACGCTCCATTTTTCAGGATCATCAAAATTTACATCATTGCCTTTTTCGTCTTTAATAGCGACATGGAAAGCGTCTAGGAGTTCATTCCGGGCCTGTTTCTTGGCATCCGCAAAAGAGAGTTTCTTGTTTTTGACAAGTTCACGAACGCGTTCATATTCCAATGTTGTAAAAAGGTTCACATTCACAGAATCATGCACATTCAAGTCCGTCAGAGCATACAAAGTAAGTTCTTTTTCGGAAAGTCGCCCAGATTTCGCTTCGAGATATTTTCCTGTTACAGAAACCCGTGCTATATTCGATTTTAACGATTCCGCCTTGACAGAATATCCGCCAAAACCGCCCTCCACCATTCCCATAAAAACTTGCTCCGTAGATTCCAAAGTGGATTCATCCAATGCGGTCAACTTTACAACGGAACTGTCCGCATAAGGGCCATTTTGAGCCAGGCCATAAACCGTCATGGACTCGCCGATTTTCCCATAACCACTTTTCGAATCCTTGCTACTGCTAGAAACACTACTGCTAGAATTGCCGTTAGATTCCGCAGCACTCGACAAGCTACTGGAACTTATCTCGCTTTGTGTATTCGGCCCAACGGCGTTACTGTTGTTATCGTCAGCACATGACATCAGTAAAACCGGTACCAAGAAAAAAATGCCCAAGTATCTAAGCACAGCGTCCATGCAACAAATCATTTTCATATTATCCACTCCTCAACACTTGTTATCAATATATAATTTTAAAGAAGAAAAAAGAACCCCGACAAGCGTTTTGCAAGTCAGGGTATTAACGATTTTGTTGCATGCGTTGCATATAGCGGGGCCCCGCCCGCATGACGTACTTTGGGCGGTAAGCCGAAACTATTTCCCGTTATACCGTTCCATACACTTTTCAATGCCGAGTTTAAAATAGCATTCCACAAGCGCAGGGACTTTCGCGATGGCTTCGTCGAATTTCGGGCGGTCTTCAGGCGAAAACTTCGCCAAAACCCAGTTGCTAAGGTCAAATTTCGGGGGGCACTTGCCCACACCAAAGCGGATACGCGGGAACTTGTCGCCCACATGCTCGATGATGTTACGGAGTCCGTTCTGACCGCCGTGACTGCCGTTTGCACGACAACGGATACGCCCCACATCCAAATTAATATCATCGCTAAACACAAGCAAATGATCGACCTTGACCTTGTACCACGTCATCAACGCCTGCACCGCCTCACCCGAGAGGTTCATGTAAGTTTGCGGCTTGACAAGTAAGCATTCCTCACCCGCAATGTTCACCTTCATGGTGAGCGCCTTGTGCTCGCTTTTCCAGTCCTTGCTAGGGTCAGCAAGCTTTTCGACCGCCATAAAGCCGGCATTGTGGTGCGTATTCGAATATTGGGTACCAGGATTTCCAAGACCAACGATAAGATACATGATAAAATCTCTACATTAAAAAGATTCCCGCTTCCTTCGACTGTCGTTCAGGACAGGCTGTAGCGGGAATGAAATTTATAACTATTTCGCCCACAGGACCTGAGGCCAGTCAGAGCCTTCTTCGCCAAGCATAAACAGCGGTTTTAGCCCCTTGTCCACTACAATCGTGCGCGGGAGGGTTATTTCTTCACCTTCCCTTACAAGCCCAAAGCCTTCAGTGAGGCGCTTAAACGGATCGCTTATAACCTTAAACTTAGAAGCGTCCATTTTCTTAACCCAGTTCTTGACAAGTTCTTCGTCGCGTTCGCCGATGTTCACGAGCACAACCGACACCTTGTTCTTCTGAAGTTCTTCGACATTCTCGACAAGACGCTTGACACCCGCCCTACAAGGGATGCACCACGTCGCAAAATAGACAAGCGCCGTACGTTCGTTGTTCATTGCCACCTTCGCCAAGTGCGAACGCGTGAACGGCAGCGGATTTTCAGCGACCTCACGAACCGCGAACCACGGAAGAGAATCGGAAATCGACTTGGGCAACTCCATCTTGTGCGATTTTTCCGCAACAGATGCTTGCGGAGTTCCGGCCAAGCAAAACTCCGACGACAAAAGCAACACCGCGACAAAAATCAAAAAGCGAATCATTCCAGTCTCCACTTATCCAGTTCGACGGCCCATTCATTGAACCAGTCGCCCCTGGAAATATTCTCATTCAAGCGTTCCTTGGCTTCGTTCACATCGTAGCGACCGCTCCCCTTAACCTTCGCGCGAACACTAAAGTAGGATTCGCCATCGCAGTTCGAACCGTCCAGGTTCAAAGTCGTCGTACATGCAATGCCAAGACTCCCTTCGGAGCAAGACTCGGGCGAGACATCCAACTTCAGCAAAAGCCCATTGTTCGAGCAATCCGCAACACGCACGGGGTACTTCGCAGAAATCCGTTCAAACACGGCCCTGCGCTGCGGCATGACAGACATATCGGAATCGTCCACCTTGTAATAGAAAGCATACTGCGAACGGAATTCGTTATACTTCAGCTGCTCGGATTCAAATTCCGCTTTCACCTTATTTTCGAACTGGACATTAAGACCTTCGAGAATGGTTCCTATCGAAAGCGTGCGCGAATACATTTCACTGGCCGCCTTGAAAGCGTTATTCCGGATTACAGGATGCTTTTGTTCTTCAAAAATCTTAAGCGCAAGCTTTATCGAGTCCTGCAAAAGGGCCGATTCCCTAATGAACGGTTTTGCGGCATCGGACTTTGTCATGCATGCGACCACGCCATACTTACCGCCCTGCGCCAACGTGGCTATGGACCTTGCATCCTGAGCATTCTGCAACTGCGTAATCACTTGCGTATTCGATTCGAACGACGACTGGAGAGTTTCGTTCCCGGCCGCATCGACATTGGATTTCCGCGTTTCTTCAGTCTTTGCGATGACAACGGACTGGATTTTCGCAGCAATATCTTTTTGCGCAATCGTCACTGCGGAACTGGCATTGTCGGCGATTCCCTGGCCACGCAAGTCATCTGCATTCGGACACGCATGGGCCTGTAGCATTTCCGATAGAGATACAGACGATTCCACAACGGTCTGCAACTGTTGCGACCGGTTCTCAGACGAGACCTGTACGTTCTTCCCTTCAAGTTCGCCATATGCCTTTGACGAATTCGCACGGATTTCGTCAGCATTGGCATTTCGCTTAGCGGCAGAATCGGTACCGGCACAACCTAAAAGAGAAACAAGGCAACCACAATATAAAAGTTTAAATGTATTCATGGTCCAAATATAGCTTTATTGCCGAGCATACTCGACAAACGTTATTGACCCGCATCAAGTTCGCTATACGCCTTCTGAGCCCTGGCACGGACATCATCGGCATTACTATCCTTTTGTTTGACAGGTTCGGAACTTGCACACCCCAAAAGGGCGATAAAATAAAGGCAAGATAAAAGTTTGATGATATTCATAATCTGAATATAGTTTTTTTGGAGGAGATAAACCACAATCAACTCTATAAAAAAGACCCGTCCCACAGTAAAAGGGACAGGTCTCAAATTCGCATTTCAGCTTGGAGCCAAAATTACTTGGCTTCAGCAGCCGGAGCAGCAGCGGCAGCAGCCGGAGCAGCAGCAGCGTCAGCAGCAGCATCCTTCTTCTTGGACTTAGAAGAAATCGAGAAGATAACGGTACGCGGGCCAGAAGCGAGCGTAACGCCTTCCGGGAGCTTGAAGTCCTTGGCATAGAAGGTCACGTTGGTTTCGAAGTTGGAGATATCCAATTCGAGAACAGCCGGGATGCAAGCAGGCTTGGCTGCGAGCATGAGGTAACGAGCTTCCTGAGCGAACACGCCACCCTGGGTCTTAACACCAATCGGGAGGCCGGAAAGCTTGACCGGAACACGAACCTTGACGAAATCGTCTTCGGCGATCTTGATGAAGTCAACGTGTGTGATCTTCTGGGTGATAGCGTCCTTCTGGACACTATAGACGAGAGCCGGATTGCCAGCCTTGCCGTCAATTTCGAGGTCAAGAAGCGTATAACGCTTGCCCGGAGCGAGAACCTTGCGAAGGTCGATTTCGCTTACGCTGAGGTTCTGAGCTTCGATACCCTTACCATAATAGACGGCCGGAATCTGACCAGCCTTACGCAAACGGGCGTTAGCGCGGTTTGCACCTAGCACTCTCGAGGTAACTTTGAGCGTTGTGAGTTCCATTGTATATCTCCATTAGATAAAAAAATTCATTGGGGTAGCAGGATTCGAACCTACGAATAACGGAATCAAAATCCGTTGTCTTACCACTTGACGATACCCCAATGGTGCGACAAAGATAGTAAAAATGTGCTGTTTTTCAAAGACAAACGTGCAAAAAAAGCCGTTTTTTCTTCAAAAAGCCACTACCTATGCCAGAACTTGGTGACGGCCTGGTAGCGAGAAATCGGCTTCAGGGCGACAGCAGCCTTTTCGGCAAGCTCCCGAGTCTCGAAAATTCCGAAAACAGAGGCCCCCGAACCGGACATCAGGGCGACCTTAGCCCCCAGTTCAAGGAATTTCTGCTTCATCTCGGCAACGAGCGGGTGTGTCGGGAACACGGAAATTTCGAACGCGTTGAAGCAAGTTTCGGGATTGAGAACTAATTCAAACAAATCTTCATGGTGCGGCGTTTCCGTGGCAGGTTCCCCACACAAGCAAACCTGTACCTGAGAATCCCATGCGGCCTTGTACCGCTCCCAGCGGTCGGGCCCTGATTTCGGGACGCCCGCGTAAGCATCTTTCGTCGGCACGGAATCGAGCGGAGTCGCAATGAGGAGCGTTTCATCGTCAGGGAGTTCAAACGGTTCCTTGAACGTCAAGCGTTCGCCAATGCCTTCAGCAAAAGCGGTCCCCCCACGCACGAGGAACGGCACGTCCGCACCAAGGCGAGTCCCGATAGATTCCAGCGTTTCGAACGGGAAGTTCAAGTTCCACAGGCGGTTAAGCAAACGGAGCGTCGCCGCGGCATCGGCACTGCCACCACCAAGCCCCGCCCCCAGCGGCATCACCTTCGTCAAATGGATATCGGCACCGAGAGCGCAATTTGCATAATCCTTGAGGGCCTTCGCCGCCTTGAACACAAGATCCGATTCCAGCGGGTAATTCTGCGGTTCATTGTACGTCAAATGGATTTCGCCATCTTCGCGAAGCGTCGCTTCGACGGTATCGCCCGCATCAACAGTCTGGAAAACGGTTCCCAAATCGTGGTAACCGTCTTCACGCTTACGGATAACATCAAGAAACAAATTAATTTTAGCTGGAGCGTATTCGTGCATAGCAGTAAACAGTAGTTAGTGATTAGTGGTTAGTAAACATGAGCGTCCTCATAGCCCAAAGCGAGTGTAACGAGCGAGCCCATACCTAACTCATCCGAATCTCCCGGAGCGTTCAAGTTGCATCAGTTGGTCCATGTCAACAAGCATGGCTCGCGGCTTGGAGTTGCCCTTGCTCGGGCCGCACACGCCAAGGCCGTAAAGCTGATCGACAATCTTTCCTGCTCGGCTGTAGCCCACGCTAAAGTGGCGCTGCACCGCCGATGTCGAAAGCCCGTTCACGCTAATCGCCCATTGCGCCACTTCGAACAAAAGCTTGTCCAGTTTTTCGTTTTTCATCGAAGCGCCGCCTTCGTCGTCGCCATCTTCGCCGCCCGAAACATCAAACGATTCCACCTGCGGGTAGAACACATTCTGGTCGGAGCAGGCATCTGCCAAGCGTTCGGCTTCTTCGTCACTCAAGAACGCACCATGCACGCGCACCGGGTCGGGGTCGTTCACGGCCTTGTAAAGCATGTCGCCACGGCCAAGGAGTTTTTCGGCACCGGCATGGTCCATCACCGTGCGGGCGTCAATCTGCGATGCGACCTTGAAGCTGATACGCGTTGGCAAGTTCGCCTTGATAATACCCGTAATGACCTTCACGGAAGGGCGCTGCGTGGCAAGCACCAAGTGGATGCCTACGGCACGCGCCTTAGCCGCCAAGCGGGCCACCGACTTTTCGATTTCCTTGCCGGCAACCATCATGAGGTCCGCCATTTCGTCGATAATCACGACGATAAACGCCATGCGGTGGCCACGGTCTTCTTCGGGAACGTCTTCGGGGAGTTCACCCGCTTCGAACTTCGCATTAAAGCCACCGATATTACGCACTTTTGCAGACGCCAAGACTTCCGTACGACGGTCCATCTCGTAGCAAAGCCACTGGAGAGCCTGGATGGCAATTTCGGGCTTGGTAATCACCGGCGCCAAGAGGTGTGGGATGCTTTCGTACATCTTGAGTTCCACCGCCTTCGGATCCACAAGAATCATGCGGAGTTCATCCGGAGTCTTGCTCAAAAGCATACTCGCCATGAGAGCGTTAATGCAGACAGACTTACCGGAACCCGTCTGACCGGCAATCAGCAAATGCGGAGCCTTCGCCAAGTCCATCGTAAACGATTCGCCCGTAATGTCCTTGCCGAGCGCCACGATAATCTTGTCAGGAGCGGGTTTGAACTTTTCGCTCATGAACACATCACGGCAGTAAACCGTCTGGAACTTGCGATTCGGGATTTCAACGCCTACCGCCGCCTTGCCAGGAATCGGCGCTAGAATGCGTACAGACGAAACCCTCAACGGAAGAGCCAAGTCTTCTTGCAATGCAGAAAAACGGCTCACCTTCATACCCGGGCCCGGCTCCACTTCAAAACGCGTAATCATCGGGCCCGTTTCGCAACCGACCACGCGGCCCTTCACCTTGAAGTTCTCGAGTTTTTCTTCGAGCATCTTGCCGATGGCGTTCAGTTCCTCTTCGGTGTAGTCCGCCGTCTGCGCCTCGTGCGTATCGAGAATCTTTGCAATTTCAGGAATCTTGTATTCATCATAAGATGCTGTCGGGTCACGTTGCGGAATCATCGCCGACGACACGTTATGGGAGCCACCTCTGCGCGGAGTCGGAACTGGATCATCCAACACAGGATCCTCGCCCACTTCGTCCGCAGTCACGACAACCGGAGCAAAAGTCTCGTCGTCTTCAACAGCAGGATCTCCAGGAAAATCTTCCACGTAAGCGCCATCGCCGCCCAACAAATCTTCGGCATGAATCGCCGCGCGATCCTCGACTGAATCCGAAAGCGTCGCATCACGAACCACCTTAGAATTCTTCGTCGATTTCGCAGGAGCGACCATCGTCGCTGCATCTTTTCCGACAACAGTTCTCTCCGCAGTACGGCGCGGTTTTTCAATGTCATTAGCCGGCTCCACAGAATCAGCACCGGCAGCACGGCGAACATCGCCCCTCACCTGCATTCGACCATTACGGCCCTTTTCCCAGTCAATCAAGTCGCGGGCACGGCGAAGAGCGGCGATACGTTCCTTGACTTCCACAATTTCGAGCGCATTCATGCGATGTTCGTTCAATCGCAATTCCTCTTCCAAACGACGAATTTCCGGATCTTCCGTAAATGTCGCGTTATCTATAGCGCCATTGTCCATCGCCACGGTCTGCATATTGCGCGACTCCGGCGCAGATTTGATAGCAGCCGCGTTCGAAACTTGCGTCTGCATTTCCGAGCGGTTCACGTCCAGGTCATCCGTCAGCCAATTGTGGCGACCGTTAAACGGTTCCACCTTCCCGCGACGGCGCATCTTTACATCGTCCGGGACAAACATCAACGTTTCATCTTCCATCACGACACCACGGCGCAAAGGCTTTTTCTCGGCATCTTTCTTTTCGCCAATCGAAGGGAGTTCAAACGTCTCTATTTCAACAGGAGCCAGGGAGCGGCGCTGTCCAAAAACACCCCTCACGTAGCGCATCGTCTGTGCGATAAACCGGAAATGCCTCGGGCGCATGCCGAACGAAAGCACGAGAATCAACACGAAAGCGGACAACAACAAAATCAAGGGCGCCACGTACGAGACTCGCCCAAACAGGGGAATTGCGAGGTTCTGCAAAAAGAACTGCCCAAGCACGCCGCCATTCATCGAAATCGCTTCCTTCGTCACATGCGCAACGTCAAAGTTCTTGAGCGACATGAGAAACGACAAATCTACGGTCAAAAGCGAGGTGCCAATCGCAAAACGCAACAACTTAGGTCTAAGCGAGGCTATCGCAATGAAAAGCCCCCAAAGGATCAACGAGGCCGTAAACAAGACAACAGCCACACGCCCAAACAGGAATGTCATGAAGTTGGGATAAGCACCGCCGAAATAAAGGCCGAGCCAATTCTTTTCGCCCCCGACAGAAATAGTGATACATCCCAGCAGCAGGACGATACCGGCCAGCAACACCAAATACCCCACCATCATCGTTATAAAATACGAATCCGGTTGTGAAGTTTCCTTCTTCTGTTCAACTTTGGACTTTGATGATTTCTTTACTGTTTTTTTCTTTTGTGCAGCCAAAGATAAGCTCCTCTATTTAAGCAATAATAAATATAGTCTATTAACGAGCGTTATTTTGACACAAAAAATGACACTTTTTACCTAATTATTATCTTTTTCTGAGTTATGGCTCAAAAATATTCAAAAAATCAGAAAAAACTTTTTTTCGGGGTTTCTTTTTCGGCAATCGCCGTACTCCTCATCCTCATCTTTGGCAATGTCAAAAACAATTTTATTGCCGAATCTGCAGAAAACATTTTCTATGACCAGTTCTTCAAAATAAATACGGAAGTCAAGGATTCCACCGGATTTAAAGACGGCGTTGTCATGGAAAGCAAGCCCTACAACGACCCGAGCATCATCATCGCCGATATCGATGAAAAATCGCTGCAAAAACTCGGGCACTACTACGAATGGGACCGTTCCATCCACGCCAAAGTCATCAACAACCTTGGCGAAGGCGGTGCCGCGGCAATCGCATTCGATATTCTTTTCAAGGAAGCGGACTTCGGAAAAAGAAAAAGCGCCCAATGCGAACAGATCCTTTCCGATATGACCCCCGATACAAACGATTTTGCCCTGCTTTCGCAAATCCGCTCCTACTACAATTACGATTCCCTACTCGTCGAAGCCACACGGAAATCAAACATCTGTATCGTCAGTTTCTTGATGAACAACACGTCATATTACAAGAACAAAAGCGACTGGTATCCACTCAGCACATGGGAACGCGCCAAAGAAGTCGGCTTCAAATCGACTATGCAGTTAAACCAAATTGACAAGCCTCAAAATATCGAACAGAGACAACTACTCGACAACGTATTCCCCGAATTGGCCAATGCAGGAACGCGCCTGGGCGCCGTCAACGCCTATCCTGACAACGACGGCATCATTCGCCGCATCAGCATGTTGTACAAATTTCCATTCATCAAGGACGACAAGCTAGCCCCTCAACGCATCTACTCGACACTTTCGCTGATGACCATTTTGCACCTTTTCCACAAAGATCCCAAAGACGTAAAAGTCAAGATGGGAGAGTATATCGACATCGGCAAACCATTTGGCATCTACCGAGATTCTCTCGGCGAATACCACACGACTTTCCCGAATTTCACGTATCCCATGTTCATGGCGCTACGCGATAAGATGAAAGAAATCAAGGCAAAAAACGCCGAAAAGGCAAGCCAAGTCGAAACTTCGTCCAAAATAACAGCTACGAAGAACGAAGAAGGCAATATCGTCTTTACCATTTTTGCAGACGAAGACCAGCACTTGGACGCCACGCTGTCCAATGTATTGCGTAAACTTCCAGAAAGTATTTTCAGCAAGCTCGAAGAAAGCGAAACCGTCAAGCTAGACAAAGGATATACACTGGGCAAAAGCGAAGACGACGAAGGCGTCTATGTCATCACGGGCAAGGATGACGAAGAATTTTATATTACGCCAAACATTCTCCGTACGATACACTTCTTCGAAAAGAAATATCGCGACATCAAAAAAGGTGAGCATATGTTCCTATCGCGGAACATGGACATCAGCTACAACCGCTCCATCAACGAATGGTCAGCCTCCATCGGATTTTTTACAAATAAAATTCTACAGGACATTTCCAATGTAAGCGACGAAAAAATAGCGAGCTTAAATCCCGGCGACGAACTGCGATTCGGTCCGTACAAGAAAATTCCTATAGGCGAAAACGGGCAATTCCTAATCAAGTACAAAGGACGATTCAATCACGTTTCTCCAGAAACAAGGACTTTCAAGCACGTTTCCTATTACGATATTTACAGGGATACTGTAAACCTCGACCAGTATGCCGGTAAAACTGTTATCCTCGGTTCATCCGTTTCTGCACTTTTCGATATCGTGAACGGCCCGCACGAAGAAAACCTTCCCGCCATTCTCGTCCACGCAAGCATCATCAAGAACATTCTCGAAGACGACTACCTGACGATTCTCGACGAAAATTATCAACGCTACATGGTGATTTTACTGGCCCTGATATTCACTCTTATCGGACTTTATCTTAGAAGTTTCACTTCGTTATTCATCACGGTATTATTCATCATTTGCTATACCATTATTGCATTCATTTGTTTCAAGCACAACATATATATTGGCGTATCCAAGCAGCTAATTGCCATTTTTACAACAAACGTGCTTGCAATGGTCATTCAGGCATATTTCGAAAACAAAGAAAAGAGATTTATTACAAGTTCATTCAAACAGTACATTTCTCCGGAACTGATTGACGAAATGGTCGAAGACGGCATCACCCCGCAGTTGGGCGGTGAAGAATCTGTCATTACCGCCTACTTTACCGACATTCAAGGATTTTCGACATTCTCCGAAAAAATCGGAAGTGCAAGCAAGCTTGTCGAACTTTTGAACGAATACCTCACCGCCATGACGGACGTTTTGACAACGAAAAACAAAGGAACGCTAGACAAATACGAAGGTGACGCCATCATCGCTTTCTTCGGCGCGCCAATGAAATACGACGACCATGCGAGACGCGCCTGCGATACAGCTCTAGACATGCAGAATGAACTCTTGAGGCTTCGCAAGAAATGGCTTGGAGAAGGCAACAAGTGGCCCAAAGTCGTCCATGATATGCACATGAGAATCGGTATCAACACAGGCCAAATCGTGACAGGGAACATGGGTTCCACCATGCGCAAGAACTACACCATGATGGGCGACGAAGTGAACCTCGCCGCACGCCTCGAAAGTGCCGCCAAGCAGTACGGAGCCTACATTCACGTCTGCAAGAACACTATCGACCAGCTTGAAAAACAAGGCATCAGCAACAACTACATCTACCGCTCGCTAGACATCATCCGCGTCGTCGGCAAGGACGAACCCGTTGAAACATTCGAACTTCTCGCCTACGCCGAAAGCGAAAACACCGAGAAATTGAACAAGCTCATCGAATTTTGGCAACAAGCCCGCAAAGCCTACCTCGACATGCAATGGGACAAGGCCATCGAGCTGTTCAACAACTGCCTGGAATTCGAGCCGCACCTTCCGTCAATCGACCCCGGAAGCAAAACCTGCCCGAGCATGGTCTATATCAACCGTTGCATCGCCTACAAACAAAATCCGCCCGCGAACGCAGGCGAAAAATGGGATGGCGTATTTACCGCAACAGAGAAATAGCGGCTACGCCGCAGTTAATAGTTTCTAGTTACTCGCCCTACGGGCTAGTTACTAGAAATTCTTGAAGAATAGTTCTAGTAACTAGTAACTTAGAACCAGTAACTCAATTCAGCTCCATATTGTCGATGAGTCTCGTCTTGCCAAAGAAGGCGGCTGCAAGAATCACAGCCTTATCGTCCGGGCCGAGCGCCCCATTGCACTTCTGCAAGTCCTTCTGATTAGCGACCTCGACGTACTGCACCACGCCACGGGCGGCAACAATCGACTTCACGACGATATCGCGGAGCTTAAGCACACTGCGTTCGCCAGCATCAAAAGCTGCACGGGCAGCCTTCAAGCCTTCGTAAATGCCGAGCGCCTGGGCACGTTCTTCTTCCGAGAGGTACTCGTTACGGCTAGAGCGTGCAAGGCCGCTTTCTTCGCGAACAATCTTCACGCGGTGAATCTTGATATTGAAATTCAGGTCCTTCACCATTCTTTCAATCATGAACACCTGCTGGTAATCCTTTTCGCCAAAATAAGCGTCGTTCGCGCCCGAAATCAGGAACAGTTTCGAAACGACCGTCAACACGCCACGGAAATGCCCCGGACGGTAAGCACCGCAGTACATTCCTTCAAGCTGTTCATCGCGAACAAGGGTCATCGGGTCGCCATCGGGGTACATTTCTTCGACCGACGGAGCAAACACAAAATCAGCCCCAATCGATTCCGCAAGTTTTGCATCCGCTTCCAAACGTTTCGGATACTTGTCCAAGTCCTCGTTCTTGCCGAACTGGATAGGATTCAAAAACACACTTACAACAGTCACATCGCACTCGCTCACGGACGCTTTGATCAGTGCACCATGACCATCATGGAGTGCCCCCATCGTTGGAACGAGACCGATTCTTTTCCCCTCTTTAGCCAAAGGAGCAAGTGTCTGGCGTAGGGAATCGATAGACTTGATTATCTGCATGATTATTTACCTTCTGGAACAAAATAAGTCGTTTGGCTTGGGCAAGACGCAATAGCGTCGAGCACCAGTTGTAAATGGCTTTCATTATGGACAAAATCGATATTGTCCGTATTGATGATGAGTACAGGAGCATCCGTATAATGCCAAAAATGATGGTCGTAACGCTCTTGCAAATCGCTCAAATAACTACCCTCGATGGACTTTTCCATCGCACGACCGCGGCCTCTAATACGCTTCAAAAGAGTCGGGACGCTAGCCTGCAAATAAACAATGTAGTCAGGCCTGCGGATATCGTGGTTTAAGGCGTTCGACACTTGGTCGTACATCGCGAGTTCATTGTCAGTCAGGTTCTGCGACGCAAAAATCCGGTCCTTGTCAAATGTATAATCACTCACCAACAAGTCGTGGAACAAGTCGCTCTGCAAGGCAGAATTCTGGAGTTGCTTAAAGCGGTCGAGCAAAAAGAACAGCTGCGTCTGGAAGGCATACGCCGCACGGTTTTCGTAGAACTTCGGGAGGAACGGATTGTCGGCAAAATTCTCTTCGATGAACATCGCGTTCCAGCGGTCGCAAATAGCCTTGGCCAGCGAAGTCTTTCCGACTCCAATAGTTCCCTCGATAGCCATAAAATGGATGTTCTTATCAGCAAGCATTTTAGGGTTCCTCCCCATTTACGACACGAAACGGAATTTTATCTTCCTTAGAGAGCAATTCGGCAAGCAAGTCGCTTACAGACTTGTTCGTTTTCGGGCAAACCCAATCCGGAGCAATGTCGTTCAGCGGAACTAGCACAAACTGTCTGCTATAAATCTGCGGATGCGGCACTGTCGGTCGTCCAGAACAAACCTCCCGCCCAAAGAACAGCAAATCCAAATCGACCTCGCGGGAATTCCAGTGTCCACGGTCTTTTCGTCCAAGAATGAGCTCTGCCCCCTTTAAATAGTAAAGCAACTTTAGAGGATCGCCATCATACCAGAAACTCACCACCTGATTAAAATAGGGTCCCTGCCCCTCCGGTCCAACAGGAGGAGTCTCATAAATGGGGCTTTCGACCCAACCTCCGGAACTGATACGGCTTAGCATATCCCTACCAGCTTTCAAGTGGGCACTTCTATTTGGAAGATTGCTTCCGAGCGCTATATATACTCTATTTAAAGAATCCACGTCTTTAATATAGCAAATTAATGGATGGTCATTAGTTGTTAGCCTTTGGTCATCGGTCATTAGTTATTTGTCATTGATCACTGGTCATTAGTGATGATTTTAATTTTTTTTCAAAAAATTTCATTTTTTTTCACATTTTTATAAAATTTAATGTATCTTTTACCACGTTCCGCTGTTTCGGGACATAATATTTAAAATTCCATTAAATTTATGGGGCATTCTGCCCGCATTATCATTTCACAACATAGAACGTTTCATTCCTGAAATATACATCTATAGGACGCTATCGTGCCCAGAACACCTAAGAATCAAAATTTAGAACAAAATAGTCAAGAAAAGTCTTTGACTGATATCGTTTATCCAGAAAGCACTGGAATTCCAGTCCCTGAATATCTGGGGACTCCCGACAAATTGCCAGAAAGCACCGAAGATGCCCCCCAGCCCAAGCGCCGTGGCAGAAAGCCCGGTTCAAAGGCCAAGAGCCACAAAGAAATCGAAGCGAATATCCAACCCGAAATCGAGCCGCCTTTCCAAGAAAAGAAGGAACCGGTCGATGGGATTGCCGCTGCCGAAAAGCGCCTTGCCGAACAGTACGGTGTTTCTAACATAGACGCTATCGCAGAACCGATTTTTACAGGTGAACAAAATTACAAACCCGCGGAACCCACCGAAGAAGCGCCCTTCACAGGCGAAAGCAGTGGAGATACCGTGGTTCCGCAAAGCACGGAAGTCGCACAGGTGCAAGGCGAAGGCCAAGCCGACCCGAACGCTCCGCAGCAGGGTGAAGGCCAAGCACAGAACGGCGAAAATCAGGACGACCGCCGTTTCAACAACCAGAACGGCAAATTCAACAAGTTCAACAAGAACAACAAGTTCAATAAGAACAACCGCAACCGCAATTTCCAACAGCAAGAAGAATTTGTCGATGATTCCGCGACACTCCCGGCTCCAGGTTCCGAAGCTATTTTAAAGGCCAAGGAAAACTGGCTCAAGTTCCGCAAGCTCTCCATGAGCGAACTCCAGGAACTCGCCGTGCAAAAGGAAGTGGACTTCCGCAGGATGCGCAAGCAGTCCCTCAATTACATTTTGCAGAGTCTCGAAAACGAAGGCAACATCATTTATACGGAAGGTGTTCTCGAAGTCACGCCGCAGGGCCACGGGTTCCTCCGCATGCCGGATCAGAACTACCAGACCAGCACGGACGACGTCTATGTGAGCCAGAACCTTATCCGTAAATTCAATCTCAAGATTGGCGATACGATTGAAGGTCTCGTCCGCACGCCTCGCGAACAAGATAAGTACTTCTCCATGCGTCGCATTGACCGCGTGAACTTCGAAGAACCGGACAAGATGCGCCGCCGCGTGGCTTTCGAATACTTGACCCCGATTCACCCGGAAGAAAAGATCCACCTCGAATGGAACGAGACGGAATACAGCACCCGCATCATGGACTTGTTCTCCCCCATCGGTAAAGGCCAGCGCAGTATCATCCTCGCTCCTCCGCGTACCGGTAAGACCGTTCTTTTGCAGAACGTGACCCGCGCCATCGCCAAGAACCATCCAGAAATCATTCTCATCACGCTCCTCATCGACGAACGCCCGGAAGAAGTCACCGAAATGCGCGACATCATCACGGACATCAAGGAAAAGGCAGCCGAAAAGGGAATCGAAATCAAGGCTGAAGTCGTAGCCTCCACGTTCGATGAACCGCCCGAGCACCACACCCGCGTTGCGAACATGGTTCTGGAAAAGGCAAAGCGCCTCGTCGAAAGCCAGAAGGACGTCGTGATTTTGCTCGACTCCATCACGCGTTTTGCCCGTGCAAACAACGTTGTGATTCCGCACTCCGGCAAGATTCTCTCCGGTGGTGTGGATGCCAACGCCATGCAGTTCCCCAAGAAGTTCTTCGGTGCCGCCCGTAAGATTCAAGACAAGATTCGCACAGTCAAGAACGAAGACGGCTCCGTCACGGAAGAAATCCAGAAGAACGGTTCGCTCACCATCATCGGTACGGCTTTGATTGAAACCGGCAGCCGCATGGACGAAGTGAT
>JAFWRL010000004.1 GCA_017520105.1 Fibrobacter sp. | reverse complement strand
GTCACGGATTCGAATAAATATCGAAAAGGTGAATGAAAAATTTGAAAACTTCGCAAGGTTCCTGATTTCGCACAGGGCCTTGCTTCTTGTTTCGTTTATTGCCTTGCTTGCGATTTCAATCGTGGGCATGAAAAAGATTTATGTCGAAGCATCATGGGATAGTTACTTTATCGAAGGTGATCCGATGCTTGTCGAAACGGACAAGTTTAAGGAAACGTTCGGCAATGACTATTTTGTGGGAGTGATGGTGGAAAGCGACCATTCCATCATTAGCCCTGACAATTTGAAGCTTTTGCGCGAACTTTCCAACGAGTTGCGCGATAGTCTCTCGTATTCTGACGGTAAGGCGACATCCATTGTCGATTTGGAATACATGCTCGGCACGGACGAAGGCATGGAAATCGTGCAGATTGTGCCGGAAGAAATCCCGACAGATGAAGCGGGCCTTGCTGAAATTGAAAAGCGCCTCGCCGCAAAGCCGGAACTTGCAAAAAAACTTATCTCTAAAGACCGCAAACAGGCTTTCATCAACGTCAAACTTCGCCCGTTCCCGGAAGATTCCGTGTGGAAAGCCGAAGGCGAAGCGAAGGGCGTAAAGGCCGAAGCGCCTGACATGAAGACGGGCCGCGAAACCTCAGAAATTATCGCCAAGGAAAAGTATGCTCCGCTGCATCCTCTTGCCACAGGTATGCCTTACTTGAGCCACCAAAAACTCAAGTATATTGGCGAAGAAATGAGCCGTATTTTCCTCATTACGATTCTCTGCTCCATCATCGTGATGTTCCTTGTGACGCGTTCGCTCCGCGGAATTGTATCTCCGCTGATTACCACGTTTGCTGGCGTCATCATGACTTTTGGTTTGGTTGGCTATCTCGGACTTTACATGGATGCGACTAACATCATGGTGCCTGTCATCTTGGCGTTTGCCGTCTCCATTGCATATAACATTCATATCCATTCTTTCTTCCGCAAGAATATGATGCTCACGGGCAAGCGCAAGGAATCTGTGCTTTATGCCATGAAAGAAACTGGCTGGTCGGTGCTGTTCTCTGGCCTCACGACGATTGTGGCTCTTTTGTCGTTCTTGTCGGTGATGCTTAAGCCTATCCGCTCTGTGGGCATTCTCTCTTCTATCGCTGTCGGTTTCATTCTTCTCGTGGCGCTTACGATTTCGCCGATTCTATTGAGCTTTGGCAAGGACAAGGAACCGAATGCCAAGGTACTCAAAAAGGGCGATACACGTATGGGCCTTATCCTCAATTCTCTTGGCCAGTTTGTTCTCGGTCACGGAAAGCCGATTGCAATCGTGTTTGCTGTGATTACGGCGATTTCGATTTATGGTGTCACCAAGATGGAACCCGCTTTTGACGTGGAACGCACGATGGGTCGCAAGGTAGAATATGTGAACAAGATGCTTTACGTTGCCGAATCTGAAATCGGTAGCTTCTACTCTTACGACTTGGTGATTGACTTTGGTACAAACGACAAAGCCAAGGAAGTCGAAAATCTCAAGAAGCTTGAACAATTGCAGGATCATGCGCAAAAGTATCCGTTGACAAAACGTTCCACTTCGATTCTAGACATCTTGAAAGATTTGGACCGTACTTTGAATGAAAACCGTCAGGAAATGTATGTGGTTCCAGAAACAGAAGAACAGGTGGCGCAGCTCTTGCTCTTGTACGAAAATGCCGGTGGTTCCGAAGCGAGCTACTGGATGGATTACGATTACAAGAAGCTTCGTTTGATGGTCGAAATTTCGAGCTACAACTCCAACGAACTCCAGAAGGAAATCGAAGATTTGCAGAATTACGCTCGTGAACTTTACCCGAATGCAAAGGTGACGGCTGTGGGTAACTTGCCGCAGTTTACCGCCATGCAACAGTATTTGGAAGTAGGCCAGATGACGTCCTTCCTCATCTCTGTCGTGATTGTGGCAGTGCTCTTGATGATTGTCTTCGGCAGTGTTCGCACGGGTCTTATCGGTATGATTCCGAACATCGCTCCGGGCATTTTCGTGGGCGGCTATCTCGGCTTCAGCAATATCCCGCTCGACATGATGACGGCTACGCTTATCCCGATGATTATCGGCCTTTCCGTCGATGACACGATTCACTTCATCAATCACGGCCATGTGGAATTTGACCGTTGCAAGGACTACAAGGATTCCATTCTCAAGGTGTTCCGCGCCGCAGGGCCTGCTCTTGTGATGACGACGATTATCATGGTGGCGACATTTGCGGGCTTTACCACCTCGGCTGCAACGCAGATGTTCAACTTCGGCTTTGTGGTGTTCGTGGGCCTTGTTTCGGCATTGCTTGCCGACCTGTTTGTGACACCGCTTTTAATCAAAAAGTTCCATATCTTCGGAAAAGAAACTGTTAGTGGAAAGGAGAATTAAAAATGAAAAAGAATTTCGTTGCAACTCTGTTGCTTTCGGCAACATTCCTGTTTGCCGCAGAACAAAATGCCCGTGACATCATGGTGAAAGTCAAGAACCGCCCGGATGGCGACACGCGTTCGTCCTCGATGGAAATGAAGCTTGTGAACAAGAGCGGAAACACTCGCGTCCGCAAGATTACTTCGTATGCGATGGATGTGGGCGAGGATACGAAAACCATCATGTTCTTCCAGTACCCCAACGATGTGAAGGGGACGGGATTCTTGACCGTGAACTACGATGATGTCAATAAGGAAGACGACAAGTGGCTTTACTTGCCTGCTTTGAAAAAGACCCGCCGTATCAGCGGGAAGAGCTCCAAGACCGATTACTTCATGGGCTCCGACTTTACCTACGATGATATCGGCAAACGTAATGTCGATGAAGATACGCACAAACTCTTGCGCGAAGAATCTGTCGATGGTTTTGATTACTATGTCATCGAATCGACACCCAAGAAGGATGGCGAAATCTTCTCCAAGAAACTCGTCTGGATTCGCAAGGATTGCGATGTCGTCGCCAAGGTCGAATTTTATGACAAGCTCGGCAAGCTCCACCGCCAGATGGTTTCTTCGGACATCAAAAAGGTCGATGGCTTCTGGACTGTCGGCAAGATGGAAATGAAGAATGTGCAGACGGGACACTCTACGGAACTCCTCTTCCTCGATCCGAAATACAACATCCAGCTCGATTCCAAAATCTTCTCTGTGAACAAGCTCGAACGCGGACTGTAATAATTCGGAGTTCTTTTTTGTCATGCCCGCCTCTTTGTCATCCCGGACTCCGTTCCGGGAGGGCATCTCCTTGATTATGAACGGCTTTTTTTAGTGGAATGGAGATTCCCGCTGGAGTTTATCCCGGACTCCGTTCCGGGGCGGGAATGACAACTTAAGAATGAATGAGAAAAAAGAAATTGTCATTGCGAGGAACAAAGTGACGAAGCAATCTAAGATAACATTGGCGGCATTGTTTTCCGCAACGTTCGCCTTGTCCGCACACGCCCAGGATGAACTTTCGCTGCAACTGAATGGCTTTGTGGATTCGTATCACGCGTTACAGTTGCAAAGCCCGCACAAGATTATGTCCTCGCGGACGCGCCTCCGCCTTGAAATGCGTGCTGACTACGGCGAGGCTTCGCTCTTTTCTAGCGTAAATCTTGCGTACAACAGCCTCATCAAAGAACAGTCCGGCGCTTTCCTTCGCGAAGCGTATTTCGACTACGCCGGTAAATACCTTGAAGTCAAGGCGGGCCGTCAAATTGTCACGTGGGGCGTTGCCGATGGCCTGCGCATTACGGACTTGATTTCGCCTATGGACTATACGGAATTCATGGCGAACGATTACGACGACATTCGAGTGCCTGTGAATGCCATCAACCTCAAGTATCCTGGCGAAAGCTTTTCCGCCGAACTTGTCTTTGTGCCGGTTCCGGAGTATTTCGTGATTCCGACGAGCGATGATAATCCATGGCAAATGACAGCGCCGAATGGCATGCAAATGGACTTGAGTGGCACGCCAGCAAAACACATCAAGAACAGCGAATATGGCGGTCGTCTGCGGTTTTTCCTCGAAAATCTGGACTTCTCGCTAACAGCACTTCGCACTTTCAATAAGTCGCCAGTGACAATTGCAAGCTTCGATCCCCAAACGAAATCCGCCGTGGTTAAGGGCGTTTACGAGCCGATGAACGTTGTCGGTGGCGATGTCTCGATTCCGGCGGGGGAGCTCGTGATTCGTGGCGAAATCGCGTTCTACTTCGGCGAACCGGTTGCCCTAAAAAATTCGATGGATTATAGACTCCGAAAGACTTTCAATGGCTTGATTGGCATTGATTGGTATGCGGGGGACAATTGGACAATCATGGCGCAATACATGCATAAAATCATTATGGATTATCGTGATGTGCTGGGAACGGAGCAAAATACCTCCATGATTACGGCGCGAATCTCCAAGGAACTCTTGAACAATACGCTCAAGCTTTCCGTTTACGGGATGTTTGATGTGGATAATGTCGGTTTTTATGTGCGTCCTGCAGCTGATTACTTGCTGAATGACCAAATTACGCTCTCTTTGGGCGGAGATATTCTTGGTGGACGCCGGGGAATCTTTAAAACTTACAAGAAAAATACACAAATATGGGTAAAAGGTAAGTATTTCTTTTAGGTAATCTCCTTGACGCTTTTGGGAAAATTGCCTAAATTTAGATTAGTCTAATTTAATTAAATGAAACTAATTAAATTAGAAGTGTCTAAAATATTTGGAAATGTCAAATTTTTTTGAAAGCGCGAGAATATGATAAAGCCTATCCCAGATAGAAATCTGATTCAAATCCAGAATACAGATTTCTTTTCTCATTATATGCTTCAAAATAAAACGGGGACCGGACATCTTCTAGTGTATAACGTGCTGCCTGGCCTACAGGTTTTTTACAGCAATTTCCATCTCAAGGAATTCTCCTTCAATCTCGAAAGTCAAGGGAAGAGCCTAATTGTCTTGCATTGTCATAACGGCAGTTCGGAATGGCTGGATTCAAACGCGTCGCCGCACTCCATGGAAGAAAACGGTTTGCTACTGTTGGATAACATGCCGACAAGCAGGACGTATCAATTTCCCGTACATTGTTATCATGGTATTGCTGTCATATTCTCGATGGATCGCTGCCAGAGCGAACTCATGAACATGTTCAAAGCGGTAGGCGTTGACTTTGCGGCTCTTATCCAAAAAATCCAGCCGCTGACGCTTCCGCTAAAGCTCCCGTCGAGCGAACATGTGAGCCATATCTTTTCGGAATTGTACAGGCTCCCTAAAAACATCCGCTTGCCGTATTTCAAGATTAAGGTGCTGGAATTGATACTTTTCTTGAGCCGTCTTGATTCCGAAGCCAAATACGAGACTGCTGCCAAAATCCCTGGCCAATACAAAGGTAAAATGGAGCTCTTGCGTGAAATCCTCCGCGAAAATGTCGAAGAACATTTGACGCTTGAAGAACTCTCCAAGCAAATAGAAATGAGCCCGACGCAAATGAAAAAGTATTTCAAACTTGCCTACGGTGATTCCGTTTATTCGTACCTCAAAACGTACCGCATGAAAAAAGCCATCCAACTTTTGCTGGAAGGAAAAATGAATATTGCCGAAGTTGCGGGTCGTGTGGGCTATACAAATTCCAGCAAGTTCGCGCAGGCGTTCAAGGAATATACCGGTTGTACTCCTAAGGAATATCGCAACAAGTCGTAAAGGGTGTTTTTATTTGATTCGTTCTTGTGGACACATTTACCCCTGGTCGTTATAACTTTCTATATTTACGTCCGAGTCAGTTCGAAATCCATCCTGACTATAAACAAAACTAGGAGTTCCCATGAAAAATGCATTGCTGGTCTTGTCCGGTGGTATGGACAGCACGACCTTGCTTTACGAGCGTAAAAACGAAATTGCGCTTGCTGTTTCGTTCGATTATGGTAGCAACCACAACGGTCGAGAAATTCCCTTTGCAAAGTTCCACTGCGAAAAGCTCGGGATTGAGCACCTTACGATTCCGCTCAAGTTCATGCACGACTATTTCAAGTCGTCGCTGTTGTCGGGGGCAGACGCGATACCCGAAGGGAATTATGCCGACGAAAATATGAAATCGACAGTGGTCCCGTTTCGCAATGGAATTATGCTTTCGGTGGCCACAGGGCTTGCCGAGAGTCGTGGGCTTACGAAGGTGATGATGGCGAACCATTTTGGCGACCATGACATCTATCCTGATTGCCGCAAGGAGTTTGTGGATGCCATGTCGCAGGCCATGTCGGCGGGCACCTACGCGAACATTACAATAGACGCTCCTTACACGCTGATTTCGAAAGCGGATATTGCGCGCAAAGGTAAAGTTCTCGGTCTAGATTACGGACAAACTTGGTCTTGCTATAAAGGGGGCCTGGTCCATTGCGGAAAGTGCGCGACTTGCCTCGAACGCAAGGCCGCTCTTGCCGAGGCTGGAATCGAAGACACGACGGAATACGAGGTGTAGCATGTACAGGGTTATCAAACGTATAGAAATTTCGGGAGCGCACAAGCTGGACCTCCCTTACGAAAGCAAGTGCCGCGGTTTGCATGGGCACAACTGGATTATTACGGTGTTCTGCAAATCCGAGACTCTTGACGAAAACGGGATGGTCGTCGATTTTTCTCGAATCAAGGAGATTGTTCACGGAAAGCTGGATCACAAGTTCCTGAACGAAGTCGTTGATTTCAACCCGACTGCCGAAAATATGGCCCGGTGGATTTGCGAACAAGTTCCTCATTGCTATAAGGTGCAAATTCAGGAAAGCGAAGGCAATATCGTCGAATACGAAATTGATGCGTAGGGCCTGATGAAAGTTTGTGAAATTTTTAAAAGCATCGAAGGCGAGGGCTTGAGAACAGGGCTGGCTGCTGTATTTGTGCGGTTGCATGGCTGCAATTTACGCTGTAGTTATTGCGATTCGATGTATGCCGTCGAAGGTGATGATTATAGACAAATGAACTTGAACGAAATTCTGGATGCAGTAAAAACGTTCGGGGTCCGAGCGGTGACTCTGACCGGCGGGGAACCCTTGCTGCATGCAGGTGCCGGCGAATTATTGCAAAAGCTGAGCGAATGCGGCTATTTGGTCAATGTGGAAACGAACGGTACTGTCCCATGCAGGTGGCGTTATCCGGGACTTTTTTACACGATGGACTGGAAATGCAAAAGCAGCGGCATGTCTGCCAAAATGCGGATTGAAAATTTTGCGACTCTAGAAGCCGACGATGTCCTGAAGTTTGTTGTCGGTACGGTCGATGACCTCCGGGAAACGGTAGCTGTTGTCGATGAACTTTCGCGTGTCAAATCTCGGGAGGCTACCACGCCAGATTCTGTACGCACGATGCCGCACATATTTGTTTCGCCTGTTTTCGGCAAGCTGGAATATCAGAAAATTGTCGAATGGATGCTTTCAGAACAAACGATGGTGCAAAATAATGCACGATTCCAAATACAACTGCATAAAGTTGTATGGGATCCCGATTTGCGTGGAGTCTGACCAGCTGTTTTTGGAAAGACAAAATGGTTATCTCAAGTTGGTCTTTATTTTGTACTCCCCAGTATTTCGATGACCTTCTTGTTGTTTGTTGACCCCATTACCACCGAAACGTCACGTTTGTGCACGTGGAAGTGCTCTGCGATAAGCTCGCAAATGGCTTCGTTTGCGGCCCCATCGACTGGCGGGGCCTTGACCTCGACTTTGTAGCTACCGTCGGGAAGTTGCGTTACGCTTTCACGTTTGCTACGCGCATGAACCTTGACGTTGATTCTCATGGCGTACTAGGTGAGCGCATAGCCGTCGTTTGTAGGCATGACAGGTGCTTCGAACGGCTTCTGGTCTTGCTGGTCGTTTTCCATGGCGGAAAGCAGTTCGTCTTGGCTATGGATGAGGGCTCGGCAACGGATAAAGTAGTTCGTGCGCAACTGGCGGAGCTGCTCAATTTCTGTGCGGAGGTTTTCGCTTTCACGTTTGATGCTTTCGACTTCGCGCATGGCGCGGGCCTTGGCTTCGGCAATGATGATTTCCGCTTCTTTTTCGGCGGAGGCTTTCACTTCGTTAATCGTGCGCTGCATCGTGACTACCGCGTCTTGGATAGTCTTTTCGATTTGGCGGTAGTAGTTCACGCGTTCTTCGGCGACCTTCAGTCGTTCTGTCAAGTCCGTGCGGTCGCGGAACATGTTTTCGAATGCGGTCGCGGTGGTTTCCAAAAATGCTTTCACTTCGTCCGGGTCGTAGCCGCCGAAGCTCTTCGAGTGAAATGTCTGGTTTCTAATATCAAGCGGAGTGAGTTCCATATAATCCTGCTATTGTTCCATTATATGTGTAAAAGATATAAAAAGGATGCGCGCTGTCATGCCTCTTTTGCTGTCATGCCCCACTTGATGGGGCATCTCCTTTGGGCAATATGGAATGGAGATTCCCGCTCAAGGCGGGAATGACATGTACTTGCGTATCTATTGTCTACTGACCAATAACTACTGACCGATCTTTAAAATACATGTTTACAACTTGTGAATATATTGTGCTTTCGTTGGACGCTTTCTGTTTGAGTCCCGTTTGGGGCGTTTTTTTAGCCTTTAGAGGTGGTCTAACCCCTTGATAAATGCGGACTTTTTACTAAATTTGAGTCTCAAAAAATTCTGTTTTTAGAAAGGTTTTATCATGAAAAGAACATTCCAGCCTCACAATCGTAAGCGCGTTAACAAGCACGGTTTCATGGCCCGTATGGAAGACCGTTGGGGTCGTGCTGTTTTGAGCCGTCGCCGCGCCAAGGGTCGCAAGATCCTCACCGTTAGCGACGAAATCTATAAGAAATAAGTCGGGGTTGGCTTATAGCCACTCTGCGTTCTTATCGGCTGCCTAACCAGCCCGCTTATCGGCAAGTAGCCGTCCAAGGAAAGTTCGTCCGCGCACCCGCTTTTAGCATGCGATGGATTGAAGCTCCGGACGGTTTTTGTCGTTTTTGTTTTCTTGCGAAGAAAAAGAACGGCAATGCGGTGTATCGTAACAAGTGCCGTAGGCTTCTGCGCCCTCTGTTTTATGGTGTTGTCCCGAATATCCAAAAGCCCGTATGGGCGATGATTATCGTAAGCGACAATTCCAAGGAAATGTCTTCCGAGCGTTTCCGCGAATCTGCCCAGAAAATTTTCCACAAGATGGAATGGGACAAGCAACAGGATGTGGCAGAAGGTTAAACAAGCCCTGGTGGCGGTGCTTATCGCCCCCATTCGTCTATACCAACTGGTTCACCCCTATTTTTTTCATGGGGTCTGTAGGTTCCAGCCGACGTGTTCAAACTATGCAATTGAAGCCTTGCGTCTGCACGGACCCTTCAAAGGTTTCTATCTTGCGGTTTTTAGAGTCTTAAGATGCAACCCCTTCTGCAAGGGCGGCTATGATCCCGTTCCGCCCCCTAAGGATAAAAAATGAACAAGAATACAATCATTGGTTCCATTCTCATCGCGATTATCGTGATTTGGTGGATGGCTGTCAATAACGCAAACGCCGAGGCGCAGGCTGCTGCCCGTGCTGCAAAGGCGAAGGCGACTGCCGAAAAGCAGGCTGCTGCGGATTCTGCAAAAGCATCGAATTCGCTCGTGCTTCCGCAGAAAACGCCCGAAATCAAGGCTGCTCCGGTTCTCGGTGGTTCAGAAAACGTTGCCGCTCCAGCAGTGGCTAACGATAGCGCTGCTCCGGCCGCTCCGAAGGCAGAAATTGCGGAACGCTCCGTGACGGTCGAAACCGAAAAGTTCATCATGACGCTCACGAACAAGGGCGGCAAGGTGAAGAGCGTGGTTGTGAAGGCTTTGCCGGACTCCGCGGGCAAGTTCCCGGAACTCATCCAGGATACGACACTTGGTGCCTTTGACTTGAAACTCGACAACGCCGACCTCAGCGAAGCGATGTTCGAACTCGGCAACACGCCCGAAAAGATTGTTGTGACCGACAGCGCAAGTGTCCGTTTCGTTTTCCAGGATGCTAACGGCAACCAGGTGATTCGCTCTTACGGCTTTACCCAGGACGGCCCGGCTGTTCGTCAAGAAAACAAGTTTATCGGATTCCAGCCGTCTGCATACGAACTCGCATGGAAGGGCGGCCTCAAGGAAACGGAAGATATCCCGAAGTCCAAGGGCTTCATGGGTATCGGCGGTGGCGGTACTTACTACTTCAGTGAAGTTGTTTTCAACAACGTGTATTCCGTCGAACGCGAAATGCCTCGCGAACAGACGTCTTTCAATTCTACCGAAGGCAAGGTCATTTGGGCGGGTCTCCGTCGCAAGTACGTCGCGATGACGGTGCAGTTTGACGAAGCTGTTCCGGCTGTGCTCAAGACGAAGCCGATGAAGGTTGAAGATAGCGAAGTCGATCCGGGGACGTACAAGCTTACAATTGCTGACGACGTTCGCGGTGCGCAGTCCATCAATTACGACTTGATGATTCTCCCGCTCAAGTGGGATGATCTTGCCTCGCTCAACAAGGACTACGAAAAGATTATCGTGAGTGGCTGGAGCTGGTGCGGTGCAGACGTCTGGTTTGTCTGGATTTGCAAGATGTTGCTCAAGCTCTTGAACATGTTCTACAGCATCATCCCGAACTACGGTGTGGCAATCATCCTCGTGACGGTTATCGTTCGCGGCATTACGACTCCGTTTACTGTAAAGCAAATTAAATCGACTCGTGGTATGGCCGCTCTCAAGCCGCAGCTCGACGAAATCAACGTCAAGTACCGCAGCGATCCGCAGAAGAAGCAAGCCGCGATGATGGAACTCTACAGCAAGAACAACATCAACCCGCTTGCCAGCTGCACGGGCGGCTGCCTCCCGATGCTTATCCAGATGCCTATTTTCATGGGACTTTTCTTTGTGCTTGGCCGCGCCATCGAACTTCGCGGTGCCCCGGCTTTCCTCTGGATTACGGACCTCAGCCGCAGTGACATTGTATGGGATGGAATCAGCATTCCTATCATTATGCCGTCCGGCCTTGCGATTCTTCCGTGGCTCATGGTGGCTTCTACTTATTTCCAGACGAAGGTGACGATGAGTTCGAATGCCGGCATGGATCCGGCTCAGCAGAAAATGATGATGTGGATGATGCCTGCCATGATGCTTCTGTTCAGCGCCGTGATGCCTTCCGGTCTCGTGCTTTACTGGATTATCGGTAACATCTGGAGTATTGTTCAGTACAAGTACATCTACAGCAAGTTCCCGCCAATCAACAACGGCAAGACTTCTTCCAAGCTCAAAGGCAAGAACGTCAAGGACGCCGAAATCGTCAAGTAATTTACACTGTCACCCCGGCCATAGTGTGATGTGAACCCCGAAAGTTGGACACAACTTTCGGGGTTTTCATGTATAAGAAACACACAGAAGAAGAATGGGCTAAAGCTCTAGAAATGTACCAAGAGGGATACGGCTCTTTCATTATTTCAAAAGTAACGGGCATCGACGATCGAGATCTTCGACATCAATGCAGGCTATATGATATGACAGGCGAGTGGCACTTGGAACATAAAAAGCGCACCCGTTTAGAACCAAGGGCTAAGAAGGAGGCTGTCAACGCGGTTGTTCAACAATCGCT
>JAFWRL010000033.1 GCA_017520105.1 Fibrobacter sp. | reverse complement strand
GTGCTCCCGCGTGCTCACGGTTCTGCAATCTTCCAGCGTGGCGAAACCCAGGGTCTCGTCATTTGTACGCTTGGAACAAAGGCTGACGAACAACGTTTCGAAAGCTTGCAGGGCGAAGGCGCAAAGAGCTACATGCTCCATTACAACTTCCCGCCGTTCTCCGTCGGTGAATGCAAGAAACTCGGTCTTTCTCGTCGCGAAATCGGTCACGGTCACTTGGCCGAACGTTCCCTTGCCGCTGTCCTTCCGCTCCCGGAAGACTTCCCTTATACCATCCGCGTGGTTTCCGAAATCATGGAATCCAACGGTTCTTCTTCCATGGCCTCTGTTTGCGGTGGCTGCCTCAGCTTGATGGACGCTGGCGTTCCTATCAAGGCTCCGGTTGCAGGTATCGCCATGGGCCTCATCTCCGAAAAGGGCTCCGTCAAGGAAGGCGGCAAGATCAAGATTTTGTCCGACATTACCGGTACGGAAGACCACCTCGGCGATATGGACTTCAAGGTGACGGGTACTGCCGAAGGTATCACGGCGTTCCAGATGGACATCAAGATCCGCGGTATCACCCCGGAACTCATGCGCGAAGCTTTGGAACAGGCTCGTCAGGGCCGTATCCACATCCTCGGCAAGATGGCCGAACTCGGCTTGCCGGCTCCGCGTCCGCACGTTTCTGAAAAGGCTCCGACGATGCTCAAGATGCGCATCCCGACCGCGAAGATTCGTGACGTCATCGGTTCTGGTGGCTCCGTCATCAAGGGCATGCAGGCTCAGACGGGCTGCACCATCAACATTGACGACAACGGCAATATCGACATCGCCGCCCCGACGGGCAAGGCCGGTGAAGTTTGCCGCCGCATGATCGAAGAACTCACTGCTGAACCGGAACCGGGCCGCAGGTACAAGGGCAAGGTCAAGACAATCCAGCCGTTTGGCGCATTCGTCGAAATCCTCCCGGGTCGCGACGGTCTCGTGCACATCTCCGAACTTGCCGACCACCGCGTCGAGAAGGTCGAAGACGTTGTTCATGTCGGTGACGAAGTCGAAGTGCTCTGCCTCGGTGTTGACCCGAAGGGCAAGGTGAAGCTTTCTATCAAGGCTTTGCTCCCTCCGAAGGCCGCTCCGGCTCCTGAGGCTCCCGCTGCAGAAGCTGCTCCGGAAGCACCCGCTCCAGAAGCTTCGGCAGAAGCATAGTCACAGTGACTAATCTGTATTAGCTTATCAAAAGAAACGCATGGCATAAGTTATGCGTTTCTTTTTTTGCTATTGTCGTGTTTTTTGTACAAAAAAAGACTTTTTTAGGGGATTGCATGTTTTTTTGTGTAAAAATAGATTAGCTTTATAGTAAAGCTTCAGTTGTGGATATGGGTTACATTTATTTAACATTGATGTTTGTTTTGTCGGCCGTCAATTTGGCGGTTCTTTCGCTACGTTATCAGAACCAGCGTAATAATTATGTCTATTACGTTTTTTATGCGATTCTTGTAGCGAACTTTGGACATTGGCTATTGGGCTTCTCGGAGTCCGTGGAAGGGGCTGTTATTGCGAATAAGGTAAACTACCTTGGCGCTTCGTTCCTTCCGATGTTCATGTTCTTTGCTCTTTTGCAAATTTGCAAAATCAAGGTTCCTAGATGGTTGAGCTTGTTCCTCGTTATCATGAGCTTTGGCGTTTGCGCGTTGTCCATGACGGTGGGGTATTTTCCGGCCTATTACAAAACGGTAGAATATGTTGTTCGTGGTGGCGTTGGCAACTATGTTGCGACATACGGTTGGGGACACGCCATATTCAATGGGTTCTTAATCGGCTATGTTTTGCTGGACATCTGGATTATCGCCAGGGCGATTTTACGCCAGAAAATGGTTTCGCTCAAGAATATAACGGCGATGATTGTTGGCGAAATTGCGACGATTTTATCTTTCTTTTTGGCGCGCTTTTTGGAATGCGACATGCTGGTTATGCCATGTGTGTTTGTATTTGACCAAATTATCTTGCTCTATATTTGCGACAACGTAAAATGGTACGATATTACGGCCTGCGTGATTGAATCAATTGAGACGGAAAATTCGTATGCCTATATCTCGTTCTCGATTGATGGCGCCTACTTGGGGGCAAATAAGATTGCAATGGAGTTTTTCCCGGAACTAATCAATATGAGGGTGGATGCCCGCTTGAAGGGCGAAACGGATTTACAGCGGAATTTTATGTCCTGGATTGATAAGTATAGTAAATCCAAAATTTTGACGGATTATTGTCAAATGACCGAGCTTAGTTATTCGGGCCGCCATTACAAATGCGAAGTGAAGGTCTTGAGGCAGGTTCATGGGAAAAATGTTTTCTTGTTCAGAATAGAAGATAATACGCAGGAACAGCAATATATCGATGCCTTGGGACGCAACAATTCCCTGTTGCAGAAGAACATGGAGAAGACCGAAAGCGAAAAACTCTCGGTACAGGAGAAATGGATTGTCGGTATGGCGCAGATGGCCGAAAGCCGTGCAGGAAACATGGAAGGGCATATCAAGCGCACAAGCGAAGTTGTGAAAATTCTCGTGACGAAAATGCGGACGATGGGCGCTAATTTGTCTGATAAATTCCTCGATGTTCTGGTCGCTGCAGCCCCGATGTACGATTTGGGCAAGGTGGCGATTGATGATGCCGTATTGCGTAAACCGGGCCGTTTCAATATTGATGATTTTGAAGTCATGAAAACTCATGCGGAGAAGGGGGCTAACATTATCGAAAAACTCCTCTCCGATGTGAAAGACAATTATTTTATCAACGTGGCCAAGAACATTGCGCTTTACCATCATGAACGTTGGGACGGTTCTGGATATCCGGAGCAGCGCTCGGGCGAGAATATACCGATGGAGGCGCGAATCATGGCTCTTGCCGATGTCTATGACGCTTTGGTGAGTAAACGCTGTTACAAGGAGCGTATGTCGTTTAGGGAGGCCCGCGACGTAATACTGGCTTCGATGGGTAAACAGTTCGACCCCCAGTTGAAGGATTGCTTCTTGAATTGCCAAGATCAGTTGATGGAATATTATTGTTCTGTGGATCATTAATTTGTTGAACTTGTTGACGACATTGCTATGTTTGTTATTTACTATTTGATTGCAATGTGCGTGTTTTCGGGAATAAACGCCTGCTTGCTCTCTTGCTTTTACCGCAGGCCATTGAATACCTTTTTTACGGCTTTTTTCTTTTCGATAGTCCTTGCCGATTTTGGACATTTGTTCCTTGCGCTTTCGACGACAATCGAAGGGGCTATTGTTGCGAATAAGGTTTGCTATTTAGGTTCGTGTTTCTTGCCGCTTTTGCTGTTCTTGCTGATTTGCCGCTTGTGCTCGTTTAATGTTCCGAGGTGGGTGAAGCTGATTTTGTTTGCTTACAGCACGCTCGTGTTCGCGCTTTCGTGTACGGTTGGCTTTAGCGACATATTCTACGAATCGGTGAGATATGTTGTTCTTAACGGACTAGGCAGTTACATGCCGACGTACGGACCGGGGCATGTTTTGTGGAATATCCTTTTGTATTCTTACGTTATTGCAAATATCGTGGTTATAGTCCTTGCCGAAAAACAGAAACGCAATGTGAGCTATAGAACGTTGTTTGCCATTGCCATCTTGGCTGTTTTCTCCATAGGCTTGTTTATCGTGGCTCGCTATATGGAAAATGACACGCTCTTGATGCCGCTTGTTTATTTGATTGATGAATTGGTCTTGCTCTATATTTGTGCATTAGTCAAAATGCACGACGTGATGAATACCGTCCTGGAATCGCTTGAAGCAGAAAATACGGCCGCTTACTTGGCTTTTTCTCCGAAAGGGCTTTACTTGGGCTGTAACGATATCGCGACTCGGTTTTTCCCGGAATTATTGAATTGCCGTGTGGATCACATTTTGCCGCGGAAGGTGGCTATTGCCAGGATATTCAGGAGAGGCATGAACTTGTTGAAAGGGTCGAGTGGTGACACGGTTTATCGGTTCTCGTACAAAGATCATTTCTACAAGGCTGTGATGAGGAATGTGCTTCAGAACAAAAAGACGCAGATTTTCTTGTTCCGTATAGAAGACGAAACCAACATACAACGTTACATCGAAAGACTGGATGCCAACAATACCGAACTTGCGGCGCTTATCAAGAACAACAAGGACCAGATTCGACTTTTCCAGAATCAGATGCTTGTCGGCATGGCCGAAATGGTTAATAACAAGGACGGGTTTACAGGGGCGCATATCAGGCGGACAAAGGAAGTCGTGCGCATTCTCGTTTCCAAGATGCAGAAAGATCCGAGTTTGAATTATTCAAAAGAATTTTATGAGGATATGGTGGCGGCTGCGCCGATGCATGATATCGGAAAGATAGCTATTGACGATTATGTACTTTGCAAGCCGGGCAAGTTTATGGAAGCGGAGTATTCCGAGATGAAAACTCATGCCGAAAAGGGGGCTATCATCATCAAGAACTTGCTTTCGAATTTCCAGAGTGAATTCTTTGTGGAAATTGCGAAGAATATGGCCGGGAGCCATCATGAACGTTGGGATGGCAGCGGTTATCCGTATGGGTTGAAGGGGGAGAGTATTCCGCTAGAAGCCCGCGTGATGGCGATAGCCGATGTCTATGACGCACTTGTGAGCAAGAGATGCTATAAGGAGCCGTTCTCGTTTGCAGAGGCCTATGATATTATCGATAGTTCGATGGGTAAGCATTTTGATCCGAGCCTTAAGAAGTATTTTGACCAAAGCCGCGAAGAGCTAGAAGCTTATTATAGAAAGGAATGGGAAGCGGAAAAGACCGTTGCGGAAAAGGCTTGAACTGGCTGATTTTGGTTGCCGCAAAATGAGCTTTTTTTTATTTTTGCGACATGCTAGAATTTACGACACTTCCGTATGTCGCTGACCGCTTCAATGCGGTTCGCAGGGAAACTATACAAGTCCGCGTAGGCGAGGCTTTGATTGGGGGCAACGCCCCCATTTTAGTTCAGTCCATGACTACCACCAAGCCGAAAGACGTCGAAAAGACGGTGGCTGAGACTTTGGCGCTTACTAAGGTGGGCTGTGGCCTGGTCCGTATTACGGCTCCGACGTTTGCAGATGCGCAGGGCCTCGAAGAGGTGATGAAGCGCGTGCGTGCTGCGGGTTGCACTGTGCCTGTGTCCGCAGACATCCATTTCCAGCCGAAGGCTGCTTTCGAAGCGCTCAAGTGGGTGGAAAAGGTCCGCATCAATCCGGGTAATTTTGTCGATACGGGTATTTTGACGCTGGATCAGCAGACGGACAAGTCTTTTGACGAGGGCAAAGAAAAGGTTGCAGAAGCGTTTACGCCGTTTGTGCAAGAGGCAAAGCGCTTGGGCCGTGCAATTCGCATTGGCGTGAACCACGGTTCGCTCTCGGCACGTATGATTTATCGCTATGGCGACACTGTGGAAGGCATGGTGGAAAGCGCTATCGAATATCTGGCTGTTTGTGAAGCCGAACATTTTGACCAGGTTGTCTTGAGTCTCAAGTCAAGCAATCCGCGTGTGGCGATTGCTGCTTATCGCTTGCTTGCCGCGCGCTTGAAGCAGGAACACTTTAAGCCTTATCCGTTCCATGTAGGTGTGACGGAAGCGGGCGCGGGTGCCGACGGACGACTCAAGTCGGCCGCGGGCATCGGCGCATTGTTGCTAGACGGTCTTGCCGATACGATTCGCGTTTCGCTTACGGAAGACCCGGTGGCCGAAGTCCCGGTGGCGCAGGATTTGATTAAGGCTTGCGCTCTGCCTACAGCACCGACTGCCTACAAAGTGCCGGTTCTTGAAAAAGACCCGTACCACTACGAACGCCGTGCCACTTCTGTCGCGAAAATTTCCGGCGTGGAAATCGGTGGCAACAGCCCGGTGAAGGTCGGCGTGAAGGCCGACGCGATTGCTCTTACCGGCGAACGCCGCAATGCGGAATTTGCGCTGCCGAGCCTGGATGCTGCCCCCGTGGTGCAGTTTAAGGACGCCATGGACATCGCGGGGTTCGCCGCGAATCCGGCGAGCGTGCCCGCAGGTTCCGTGTTCTGCTACACCGGAGCCGAGATGGTCTCCGGCGTGCGCGCATTAGCGGCGGCTCTAGAGTCGGCGAAGCGCCAAGACCCGATACTGCTTTACGCGAAAATCAGTGACAGCGAACGCGATACGCTCCGCGTGTCCGCCGATATCGGAAGCCTCGTGACCGACGGTCTTGGCGATGCCGTCGTGATTGACGGCTACAAGGGCGCAAAGGAAAGCGTGCTCCTTGCATTCGACATTCTGCAGGCCGCCTACTGCCGCCGCAGCAAGACGAACTTTATCAGCTGCCCGAGCTGCGGCCGTACCTTGTATGACATCCAGCAAGTGATGGGCAAGATCAAGGCCCGCTTCGGTCACCTCTCCGACATTTCCATCGGCATCATGGGCTGCATCGTGAACGGCCCGGGCGAAATGGCCGACGCCGACTTCGGCTACGTGGGCGGTGGCCCCGGCCGCATTACGCTGTTCGAAGGCAAGACGGCTGTGAAGAAGAACATCCCCGAAGAGGACGCCATCGAGGAACTCGTGAACCTCATTAAAGAAAGAGGTCGCTGGCAGGAACCGTAATTGCAACACGTCATCCTGAGGGAGTGCAACGACCGAAGGATCCAGAGAAAAAAAAGACTGGATTCTTACCCAAAGGGCATAACTCAACTAAGAAAACAAGTTTCTAAGTTTCGTATATCGCCCCTTGGGCTCAGAATGACGTAAATGAATAAGCTAAGGATGACTCAAAAGAATTTTAAACATTAACAAAGGACAATACAATGGCAACTATTAAGACGATGAACAATATTTCCAAGAAAGGCTTGAGCCTGTTTGGCTCGTTCTACCAGGTTTCCGACTCCGTCGAAAAACCGGATGCCATCTTGGTGCGTTCCGCCCAGGTTGATACCGACAACTTTGACGGCCTGCTGGCTGTCGCCCGCGCCGGCGCTGGCGTGAACAACATCACCATCGACAAGGCTTCCGCTAAGGGCATCTGCGTGTTCAACACCCCGGGTGCAAACGCCAACGCCGTTGCCGAGCTCGTGATGACCGTGCTCGGCATGGCCGTCCGTAATGTCGATAAGGCCGCTGCATGGGTCAAGAACCTCGATACCACCGACCCTGACCTCGCGAAGACCGTCGAAAGCGGCAAGAAGAAGTTCGCCGGCATGGAACTCGCAGGCAAGACTCTCGGCGTGATCGGCCTCGGCAAGATTGGCGTGCTCGTCGCCAACTATGCCCGTTGGAAGAACATGCGCGTCATCGCTTACGAACCGTATCCGAACGCCGCCAACATGCACGAACTTTCCAACAAGGTGGAAATTGCCGACCTCGACACCGTGATTGCGAAGTCTGACTTCCTCACCGTGCACGTTCCGTTCATCAAGGGCGTGACCGAAAACCTCCTCAACCGCAAGAACCTCGCTCAGTTCAAGGGTAGCTATATCATGAACTTTGCTCGCGGTGGCATTGTCGAAATGGATCCGGTCAACGAAATGCTCGCTTCGGGTTCCCTCCAGGGTTACCTCTGCGACTTCCCGACTGCAGACCTCATCACGAACGACAAGGTGACCTGCTTCCCGCACCTTGGTGCATCCACCGAAGAAGCCGAAGAAAACTGCGCCGTGATGGCCGTCGAAGAACTGAAGGACTACATCGAATTCGGTTGCGTCCGCAATTCCGTGAACTTCCCGGCCCTCGTCGATCACCCGCACGCCGGCGTCAAGAGCCGCGTCGTGGTCATCAACCAGGACGTCCCGAACATGATTTCCGAAATCACGAAGGTGTTCGGCGCCGAAGGCATCAACATCGCCAGCTTCAGCAACAAGAGCAACGGCAAGATCGGTTACAACCTCGTTGACGTCGAAAGCAAGGTGGACGACTCCATCATCGAGAAGCTCTCCAAGCTCGACAAGGTCATCAAGGTCCGCGTGATCCACTTCTAATAGATGTTGAGTCGTGTCATCCTGAGCGAAGCAACGGAGTTGCGAAGTCGAAGGATCTAGACAACCATCCAAAAAATTTAGACCGTAGCATAACGCTGCGGTCTTTTTTTGTTTTTTGTAGGTACTGCTCTAGTTCTGCTTGCACATGAGCGCTTCTTTCATCGTGTATTCTTCGTGCTTTTTCTTGTTGCCTTTGCGCTTGTAGAATTCCGCGATGTTGTGAATCACGATGCAATCGGAGGGGTTTAACTTGTGGGCGCGTTCTAGATAAACTATTGCACTGTCACTTTCTTGGAGCAAGTGCACGACGCTCATGGCGTTCAGCGATTCGACGCTGTTGGGGAGGAACTTTAACATCTGGCGTGCGAGCATCTCGTAGCACGGGTCATTTTCTACTTCGAAGTGCTTCCTTGCGGCGATGGTGAATTCGCCCTCCAGTAGTTTGTCTGCGTTGCCGATTTT
>JAFWRL010000032.1 GCA_017520105.1 Fibrobacter sp. | reverse complement strand
TAATCGCTGTAGCCGTTCCCCATGGCGTAGCAGTTTTCCAGCACCACGGGGAATTCCTGGTTAATGAAATCGAAGCCGTCGTCGCTGTTCCACCAGGAACGGCACCCGATGAACTTGGTCGTATCGCCCTCGCCGGGCTTTTGGTAATGCGCGCCGAAACCGTCGGCGTTTTCGCCGTCGCCCTGCCAGCCCAAGGGGTCGTAGTTGTCGTGCGCGTCGCAGTTCAAGAAGATGTGCCCACCGCCGTCCGGCACGCCGTCGTTCGCGAAAAATCCCGGACCCGCATTGTGGTGGCTTTCCATCTGTTCCAAGAAAATATGCTTGCTCGCGTAAAGAAAAACGCCGGAATTCGAATTGTGCACCATTGGCGTATTGCGAACCTCGATTCCTTTCAAATGCAAAAACTTCGCCGAAATCACGATAGGCGAGGTGTACATCGCCCCCTCGGGCGTCCCGTCGCTATGGTCCGTGCCTATGGCCACCGGGAGATTCGCCGCGTCAAAAATCGGCCGCTCGCCCGGATACGCCAGGTAATGAATGCGCTTGTCGTCGCTCTCGCCGCTTGCCGTGAGGACGATTGACGCAGTCATCCTGTACCGCGCGAAAAAGACCGTATCGTGCAGGTCGTAGATGCCGCCGCGAATCCATACGGTGTCGCCCGCATGCACTACGGTATTTGCCTTGTTGAGCGTCGCGAAGGGCTTGTCCTTTGTGCCCGCCGCACTGTCGCTTCCGTCGGTCGCCACGTAATACACGGCACCGAACGATTGTGCGGCAGCCAAAGATAAACCAAGAGCAAATGTGAAAATCCTATCCATATACGCCTCGAATCACTAGTTATATATAATATAATTCAAGCGATTTGCGCAACAAGGTATTGAATTTTTTCACACTGCGATCTTTGGTTTTCGAGGGACATTTTGAGGTGCAAGAGGGGGAGGTTTCCCCCTGTCTTCAGCCCCGGCCTCGTCCTGAGGCGTGAAACGCCGAAGGATTCAGTCACACTTTGCTCTGCCGGGTCTTCCGCCACCCTCTCGCCTAAGGGCTCCGCCCTTAAAAACCTGGATGCATTCTGTTGGCGCCAACAAAATGGTTGCTTTGTACAAAATCTACTTCACCAAATCGAGCAAGCGTTCGTAGGAATCCACCACATCGTAGGTGACGGAGTCGCTGGAGATGGCGGCGAAATGTTTGCGGGCGCACTTGATTTTGGCGGATTCAATTTCGCGGAGTTCCATGGTACTCATGGAGCCCTTGGTTTCGGCAACAAAATACACATGCTTGACTTCGCCCTCATGGAATGCGATTGCCCAGTCGGGATTATACTTGCCAACGGGCGTATTGATAAAAAATCCCTTGGGCAGCTTGATATAGAGCGAAACTTCCTTGCTTGTTTCCAGTTTCTGCGCGAAGTCGCGTTCGTTACTGGAATCATAAATCAGGTGGTCGTACAAATGCTGGTGCGTTTCGCACGCATTCATACCAAGGCGTCCCTTCATCGTGTTATCGGTAAAGATGCTCGTCTCGTAACTAGATTCCAGCTTGTTATACGTGATATGCTCGATGATGACGGTCGCCTTCTGCTCGTTGATTAGGCGGCTCGCCTTGATGATAAACTCTTCGGGATTTTCCTGGAACTGGTCAAAGACGGGTTTCTGGATTTTGCTCAGAATTTCGCCGACCGTTTTGCGGGTTAGCCCCGTATCTTCGACAATTTTTCCTATCAAGTCGTACTTGACGCTGGAATTTGCGGTGGCGACGGCAGCCCTAGATTCCGTAGATTCCATCTTAAAGGCATTGCCCGCTTCCAGTTGTTCCTTGGACTTGATTTTGTCCAGGGAACCCTGCGACACCCTGAAGAAAATCTTCGTCACGCGCAAGTTCGCATTCAGCGCATCGACCGATTTACGGACAAGTTCATCCGTCTCAAAATCCACTACATAAGCAGACTTCGCATTAATCTTTTGCCAGAGTTCCTTGAACTCCTTGGAATTGTACTTGCTCTTGTTCAGGCGCAGTTCCACATTGTTCTTGCGGGCGTCTTCGGGCCTAATCGCATCGGCATCGTAAAGCGTATCAAGAACGCCACAAATGCTTGCAGAATAAGGAGCAACTTCTTCGCAAAGGGTCAGCGTACCCGCAGCCTTGTCCGTGCGATACTTATCCGTCAATGCACCCTTCTTCACATAGCCACATTCCAGCAATGCATCGTAAACCGTCTGCGCAAAGTCATCCGTTACGAACAACTTTTCGCCGGCTTCCGACGTAAACGACTTTCCCTTGAACAGGTCTATCGTCACCTTGACCGGGCGGCTACCAATCGTTTCGGCCATTTCGGTCTGCAACGCCTTCGCGAAATCCTCGTAACTCTCGTTCGCAATAACCGTGAGTACATTCACCGAATGCACATCACCGCCCAAGACGCTCTCGTCCATGCGTTCGCCGTTCTGGTTCACGCATAAACGCAAGCCGCGGCCCACTTCCTGCCGCTTGCGGACTTCAGAAGCGCTGCTCTTGAGCGTGCAAATCTGGAAAACGTTCTGATTGTCCCAGCCTTCTTTCAGGGCAGAATGGCTAAAGATAAACCGCACCGGTTCTTCG
>JAFWRL010000332.1 GCA_017520105.1 Fibrobacter sp. | reverse complement strand
GACGCTTACGCGTCCGTGGCTGCATTCGGTCATGAGAGTCTGCAAGCAGCCTCCCGCGACACTCATTTTGCACACTTTTGCGAAGGCCGCACGGGCCCCTCCCTGCACCCTCCCCATCCTTGGCCGACGCTTCCATTCTCCCGACGAATTACTGTACTTCCTCAAATTTTTTACAACTTTTCCCGCTCATAACTTAAATGAGTCTGTAAATTTGACTTTTTTGCCACTTATAATTCATCCATTTTGGAGTAATTATTACCGTTTTCGTTGGTTTTTGGGGAGGATTTTGAGTTCTTTTTCGCGATATTTGGCCACTGTACGGCGCGCAACCTTGATTCCCTGCTTCAAAAGTTCGTCACTGATGTCCTGGTCGGAGAGCGGAGAACTCTTGTCCTCTTCGTCGATTAGCGCCTTGATGGCAGCAATGACCTGAGCGGAACCGACCTCCTCGGAGTCCGGGGAACTCCCCTGCTTGATACCGTTTGTAAAAAATTGTTTAAGTTCGTAGATACCGTAGGGCGTCTCGACGTACTTCTGGTCCGTGGCGCGCTGAACCGTACTCACCGCCATGTGGACATCGTCGGCGACATCCTGGAGAATCATCGGCTTGAGGAACGCCGGGCCGTTCTCGAAGAACCCGCGTTGACGCTTGACAATCGCACGCATCACAAGTTCAATCGTCGAAAAGCGGTTATCGACAGCCTTGATAAGGTCGGTCGCCTTCGCAAGCTGCGTCTTGACATATTCCTTGTCCTGCTTGGATGCGGAGGGGTCCGTGAGAATCGCCTTGTACGTCTGGTTGATGCGCAACGATTTTTGCATCTTGGTCTTGAAGCAGACAACTTCGTAGTTCCCTTTCTTTTCGACTACCTTCAAATCCGCATTGATGATATGCGAAAAAGAATGCGAAAGCTGGAATCCCGGATGCGGGCGCAAGCGCGAAAGGCTTGCAATGGCCGCCTTCACCTCTTCTACCGAGACATCCAACGCCTTCGCTATTTTCGGATAGCGGAGCTGCAGGAGATTTTCGTACTCCTGTTCGAGAATCTCGATAGCGAGACTCGGGAAATTCGGGATGGCATAAGCCTGAATCAAGAAGCATTCGCGCTGGTCGCGAGCGCCAATGCCCGCCGGCTTGAAGGACTGCAAGACGTGAATCGCCTCGCGCACCGGGAGGCTAGCATCTTCGAGGGAGAGTTCCCTGCGGAGGACTCGTTCAATCTCGTCGATATACTTGTCATCCGACTGGACCATCACGACTTCGGAATCGCTGTCGCGATTGGCATCGCAAAGGAAACCGTCATCGTTGATGGAATTGATGAGATAGCGGACAAGCTTGCGGAAATGTTCATCGGTGACGCCACATTCCTTGAGCTGTTCCTGCAACTCGCCCGTGCCGTTCCAGAAGCGGAGCTGGTCTTCGAGCTGTTCCTGGAGGCTCTTGCCCACATCCTTGATAGGGCGGTCCCAGTCTTCGTCCGGATCCTTGGAGCCCGCGTTCAAGTCCTTGAAAGGAGCGTCGTCGTAAGAGGTCCCGTCACCGAGATAACTGTCCCAGTTCATGTCCGACGAAGAATCGCTATCCAGGTAGCTTCCATCGACTTCGGCAGTATCGTCCAGGGAACCCCGCGCCATATCCTCGATATCTTCGGGGAATTCATCAGATTCATTTGCACGCGGGTCGAGTTCTTCGGGATCCTTATCAACAGACGGCAAATCGTCAAAGTCGCCATCATCGACTTCCAGAAGCGGGTTGACTTCCACTTCTTCCTTGATGGCGGTTTCCAATTCCTGCGAAGTTTTCTGAAGCATCTTCACAGACTGGAGAAGCGCAGGAGATAAAGTCTGTTCCTGCGTTTGTCCGATATTAGCCTGCATTCCAAGATTCATAAAAACTCCTAATCCAAACGGAAAGAATCACCAAGATAAATGCGACGCGCCTCGGGGTCTTCGGCAAGGTGCTGCGAAGAACCTTCAGTAAGCACCTGGCTCTTGTACATAATGTAGGCGCGATCAGTAATCGAAAGCGTTTCGCGGACGTTGTGGTCGGTAATAAGCACGCCCATGCCGCGTTCCTTGAGTCCCGAAATGATGGACTGGATATCGGCAACGGCAATCGGGTCGATACCCGCAAATGGTTCATCGAGCAAGAGGAACGAAGGGTCGCTCGCGAGCGCACGGGCAATTTCCAGGCGGCGGCGTTCACCACCCGAACAGCTCATGGACTTTGTCTTGCGGATGTGCGTAATCTTGAATTCTTCGAGAAGTTGTTCCAAACGCATTTTGCGTTCGCGACGTTTTAGGCCCTGCGTTTCGAGAATCGCCATGATGTTGTCTTCAACGGAGAGCTTACGGAAAATGGATGCTTCTTGCGGAAGGTAGCCCACGCCCAAGCGGGCACGCTTGTACATCGGCTTGTCCGTCATCTCGATATCGTCCAAGAAGATGTGCCCTGCATCCGGGCGAACCATGCCCACAATCATATAGAACGTCGTCGTCTTTCCGGCACCGTTCGGGCCCAGAAGCCCGACAATTTCGCCCTGCGAAACCTGGATGGACACATCGCTCACCACCTGACGGTGGCCATAAATCTTGCGCAGCTTGTCGGTGCGTATTGTGCTGACCAAATTTTTCACTGTGCATCCTCCGTTTTCGAAGTTTCACCTGTCGGTTTTACCGTTTCACCCGTCGTTTTCAGAGTATCGCCTATCGGTTTCTCCCTAGTTTTACGACGGTTGAATAGACTTTCGAGTTTCCTTTTTTCAAGCGTTTTTTTATACTTTGCAGCCTCTTCTTTCGAGAACTCAATTTCTGACTTCTTTCCCGAAAGCGAATCGAGTCTTGCGAGGGAATCCCTCTTCGCATTGTCCTTGATGCGCTGATACTTTTCCATATCGATATAACGTCCGCTCGCGTTTGTCGTGCGGCCCATCAAGCGCAACGATTTCACGGAATTTTTCTTGGGATCAAACATGATGTGGATTGTGTCACCGGTCGCCTCGTTTTTCCCGGAAACAGTCCTATCCTTTTTCACATAGAAGTAGGTGCTCTGGGCCTTGCCCGAAACAACCGCACGGTCCATCTTGCCTTTGTTGAAATACAAATCTAGACGGTTTCCGTCCATCAAGTTCCGGTATTCTTTCAAATCCGTCTCGTAGAAAAATCCCTTGGCGTTCAAGTTCACGTAAAGGCGCTTGATTTTGCCTTTGACAAATTCACAGTAGAGCGTGTCGCCAAAAGCTTCGGTCACGCTACCGGGATTGCCGCGCTTGGGGCCTTCGTTCTGCACGCCGTGTGCGTTGCGGATGACGAGCGCGGACTTGAGCATTTTACCCGTTTCGTCAAGCACGAGAAAAATGGAATCTCCTGTGAGGTGGTAATTTTTCATGTCGCATGTCGGGTGGCCCTTCATGCTGAGCCAGTTGTTTTTACGGTCAAAGTAACCGGTATCGCAGGTGACGACCAAATCCTTTTGAGTGAGCTTTACATTCTGATATGCCTGCGCAAAACTTTTTCTCTTGTCGAAAATAAGGGATTTGGCTTCAATCGTTACGGTATCGATTTTTCCATTTTTCAGTTTCTCGTACTGGTACAGACGTGGAGAAACGGGAATCGTCAAAAGTTCCTCTTTGCGGTCGTATTTCAGATACTGGCCAGTCATGAGGTAGTTGCCCGCTGAATCCGCGGCATTCACTTCACCGACGGCAACAGCGACTTCGCTTTTCCTTTGATACGAGCCGTTTTTGGCACGGATGAATCCTGAAGGGTGCGTAAAGAGGAACCCGCCACCGCATTCGACCGTCTCGGTATTGCGATTCCAAAAAGCGCGCTGAGTCTTGAACGCGATGCTATCATGAACAAAATGCACGTTGCCATACAGCAAGAGCGTTCCATGTTTGCGGGCGACTTCGAGGTTGTCCGCATGGTACATAATAAGCGGCGACGACTGCGCAAATGCAAGAGTTGATGCGAGGAAGGCCGCGACCACAATAAGCAAAAGGGAAAGTCTTCTCACGGCATCCCCGCTTTAGGCTGGAAGGGAAGACCATGCAGAGCACGATGTGGCTTCGGAGCCGCATTCGGCGCAGGAGATGCCGAGGCCGGCTTTGATGCAGAATTCGCCGAGGACACCGAAATGCCCTTTGCCACTGGAGCCGCTTGCGATGCAGATGATGCACGAGGCGTCGGTTGCGGCTGGGCTTGCGGCACAGGTTTTGACGGAGCCGTAGCAGAAGATGTGGGCTTCACGGCCGAAGTCGCCTGCGACGAAGACGAAGGAGGCGGATTGTTCAAGCGTTCTGCCTCCGCCTGCCGTTTGTCCTCATCCTTCATGCGTTTGGCGGCGTCCTGAAAAATACCAGTCACATTCGAAAGAATTTTCCAGTTATCGAGTTGAGCGTCACTTTCAAAGCCCACGCCTTGCAATACGTCACCATCTTCTGAAACGACACGCACATAACTTGCCGTTTTGACCAAATTATCTTTTTTATTCCAAAGTAACGAATCCGCACGAACCGAGGCGCCCTTCGGCGTCAACGCATAGACATGGCCATAAGCATACACGTATGTGAACTTCATGTCAAGACTGCCGGAGTCCGCACGTAAGAACGCCACACGCTCGCCAACTGAATCGTAAATATCCACGAACACCGGACGCACCGTCACGACTTCTTTATCCGCCCAACGTTCGAGGTAAGCGGTTTTGAGCCTCCAGTTCAGCACCCCCTTGTCGTAACTATCCAGAAGCGTCGTATCCGTGAAAAGCATCTGCGGACGCTCGACGCGAATCCAGGGTTTGGGTTCCTCGATTTCTTCGCAGCCGAGCATGAATAGGGCAAAAAAGGCACAAGCAAGAACGCCCCACAAGCGGGATGCAAAGCGCGATGCGCGGGATGCATAACGAGAAGCCGCGTAGCAAAACGCGTTTCGAGAAGCCACCGAGCGAGATGCCGGAGCAAGCGCATTCTGGACATTCTGTATATTCTGCAAAAATCGTGCCACAAATACAAATTACAAATATATAGGCACGTTATTTAGGGATTTCTTGGAAATTCGAGGGAATTTGGGTGGATTTTTTGGAGAGAAGGCGCATCATCATGCTGAAAGAGTTTTGAGCAGTTCTTTCTTAGTTGCTCCCAAAGCAAAAAACATCTTAATCATCAACTCAAGCGAAACGCTCGCATCCGCATGCTCCACTTTTGCATAACGAGATTGACTTGTTTGTGCAAGAACCGCAGCAGACACTTGAGTTTCACCAAGTTTTTTTCTTTTTGCAATGAGAGCTTTTGCCAAAGCAACTTTCATTTCAACAATAGCCATTTCGGCAGGACTCAACTCAAGGAATTCATCCACATCCCCAACTACCCAGCCCTTCTTCTGCAATCTTTCTTTTTTTACTTGATCCATAATCTAACGCTCCATATCATAAAATTTCAAACGCTTACGACACAAGTTTATCGCCTCATCAGGCGTTCTGTTCGTTTTCTTTTCTAACCACAAAACCACAATAATAGCATCTGCATCTACACGATAAAACAGCCTCCAAATTTTATTTTCGTCTTGAATTCGTAACTCGTGACAATGAACTCCAATTGACGGCATCGGACGACTTTGTGGCAAAGACAGGTTCACCCCCAATTGCAACAATCGTAACAAGTATCCAGCTTCAATCCTCGCTTTCTGTGACAATGGTGGAGTTTTCGGCAGTGCATGCAACCAAACTAAAGGTTTATGTTTCGTACTCATAAAATATATATCAGATTTGACATAATGTCAATAGTTTAAAGTTAATGGGACATTATGCATTTTGCAAATTCCATGCCATAGCAAAAATTATCGATTTTGATAAAAAAATCGGCAGTTTTATCCAAATAAAAAGGTGATTAATCGATTTAATCAGTGATTAATCAGTTTTTCTGCAAAAATTTTCTTTATAACTTTTTTATACATTCAAAAAAGGACTGTCCGAAATTGCGTAATTTGTGGGAATTCGGTGATTTTTCGCCCACAAATGCATATATTAATACCATGATTAATTTCTTTCTACAAATTTTTGGAGACTTGAAACTTACTTCATCCCTTTTTATGTTCTCCTTGACTTTAGGCATTCCTTGTCTTTTTGGTTTTCTATGCTCAGTTTTTTACCGACATTTTAAATTCAAGCTTCTGTGGATTACGCTTTGGTCCACAATTCTGTGCACTTTTATCGGAGCCTGCATTTATTTCACAAACGGAGCGATCAACTCTAACCCGCCAAACAGTAACATAGCTCATCTAACAATAATTGCATTCAGCCTAATTATATTACTTCACGTAGCATGTTTATTTTATAGCAAATTTTTCCGGATAAAAAAGATTTTCCACTGGTTATTCGTCTTACTGATTCCCATAGCCTCATTTTTTATTATGGCATTTTGGATGTGGAATGCAGCAAAAGAACCCTGGGGTTCAATTGCTGAATCACCCCTGCAAAGTGCAGACCTTGAAAACACATCGGACGCAGAATACGAAATAGAGTATTCATTTATCGAAAAAGGCTGGCATGAATTCAGCACAGTAATTTTCCGCAAGCAGAATTCCGATATTACATATCGTACCATATACAGCATGTGCGACGACTTCGCCTATAAAGGCGATTCCATTTACGATGATTTCGTCCTAAGAAGGAGCGATTATGCAGGAGACACCTGCCAATGGAACAATAACAATCTAGATGATAAAAGAATTTCCATCGTGGAGGAATTGAAAAGAAAAATCGAAGAATATGAAATCGAATATTCTTGGGTAAACAGCAGCTCTTTTCCATACACTATTTTATACGGTGACCCAGTCATCGTTTCGTTGAAAAATTTTAAAAGCCGAACTCGCAAAGAACTTGTTCTAAAAAATTCTTCGGAAGCAGGTGTCCACAAAGCCATCGCCATAGAAAAACTCATGCGCAAAGCATGGCCTGCACGCGAAGCATTCACAAAGCTTACGGAAGAAGAAGTAATACAAAACTGCTGGGAAGCCCAAAAGAATCAACCCCATCCCCGTTTCAAAGAATTTATCCTCTAAGCAGCAAAGCTGCAATCGACTATTAGGAACAGGTCCGATTATTTTTAGTTTCCTCAAAAAAGATGACCCCGGCACAAAGGCCGGGGTGACGCTTTAACAAGAATTTACTGGATCCTTCACGGCTTCGCCGTTCAGGATGGCGAGTGCGCGAAACGTCAGGATGACGCTATAAAAAAGGCGACCCCGGCACTGAGGCCGGGGTGACATTGTAAAGGGGATTCCCGCTCGGTGGCGAGAATGACAATGCCAATCAGCCTTCGCGGCCGAGCATGAATGCCTTCTTGTTGCCTTCGTGGAACTTTTCGGCAAAGAGCTTGTTCAAAGCGACCATCCACTGATCGACAGTGAAGTCGAAGTACTTGGAGAGCTTGCCAAGCATGGCGACGTTCAAAGCCTTCACGTTTTCGAGCTTCGAGACATCGATGTCCGCCGGCGTGAGGAGCACGCCGCCCTGCTTCATGTAGGCTTCGTTCACGACAACCTGCGTCTCGTCAAAGACGACGAGGTAGTCGGCTTCGCCGCACGGAATCATCGGGGACTGCACTTCTTCATCTTTTGCAAAGCGCACGTCAGAAGCGATGGAACCGCCGCGCTGGCTCATGCCATGGACTTCGGCCTTCTTCACGTCATAACCTTGTTCGAAAACGAGTTCGGCCATCACGTCACTAGCCTTGATAACACCTGTGCCACCGAGGCCTGCAAATTTAACGTTCATTACGCTCATAATTATTCAACCTCTCTATTAAAAGTTATTGTTCTTCTTGGCAGCGGCTTCCGCTTCGGCCAAAGCCTTTTCGGCCTTTTCCTTGTTTGCCTTGTCCCAGGCAAGGATGCTCTTGAGGGCGAGAATGCAGGGGCTTTTTGCAACGATGAGCGTGAGTTCGTCCTTTTCGAGGGATTCCTTCACGAGACGCTTGAATTCTTCCGGTTCCTTGACCTGGTTCACTTCATAGACGTTGTCGAAACCGGCAACCTTCGCGACTTCCTTGTAGTCAATCTTGTATGCCGGAGAGTGATCGAGGTGACGGCCCGTACCCGGGTGTTCCTGCTGACCGGTCATAGCAGTAATGCTGTTGTCGAGAATGATGACGACATGGCCAGTTTCGGGGCGGTTGTATCCCGCTTCCACAAGACCAGTAATACCGCTGTGAACAAACGTAGAGTCACCAATCACGGAGACAACCTTCTTGGCCTGTTCGCGCGGGAGCACGTTGCGGAGACCGATGCCCATACCAATTGCGGCACCCATGTCAATCATGTAGTCCATGGCGCTAATCGGCGGGAGAGCAGCCAGCGTGTAGCAGCCGATGTCACCAGAGACGATGCAGTCGAGTTCCTTGAGAACAGCGAAGGAACTGCGGTGCGGGCAGCCCGGGCAGAGCATAGGCGGCTTGCCCTTGACCGGAACCGGGTCCGGGTTCTTGTCGCCAGCGATAATGCGGCGGACGCGGTTCACGTCGAGTTCACCAAAGCGGAAAATCGGGTCAAACTTGCTTTCGCACTGGATGCCTGCGGCCTTGATGTTTTCAGCAAGCCACGGGTCGTTATCTTCGATGACCATGAGGCGCTTGCCTTCGAACTTCTTGGCGAAATCCTTGATGAGCTGCATCGGAAGCGGGTAAGTCATACCGAGCTTGAGGATGCTTGCTTCCGGAGCAGCTTCACGGACGTGGTGGTAGCTGATGCCGCTCACGATGATACCGAAATCAGCGCTGCGCATTTCCACCTTGTTCGGGCCTTCGGCAACGTTCCAGGCTTCCATTTCGTCCATCTTGGCGCGGAGGCGACGGCCAGCCGGCTTGGAGAATCCCGGCACCATCACGTGCTGGGCGATATTGCGTTCGAAGTTCGGCACCATAGCCGGGAGTTCTTCCTTCGGCACAACGATAGACTTGGAATGATCTACACGGGTGGTCATGCGGAGGATGACAGGAATCTTGAACTTTT
>JAFWRL010000331.1 GCA_017520105.1 Fibrobacter sp. | reverse complement strand
TTACCGATACGGGACATCTTTACCATACCTTTGCGATGACTTCACCACCCACGTTTTCCTTGCGGGCTTCGTAGTCGGTCATCACGCCTTTAGATGTGGAGATGATAGCATAGCCAAGGCCATTGCGAACGCGCGGAAGCTTTGCGGCGTCAACGTAGTGACGGAGACCCGGCGAAGAAATGCGCTGGATGCCCTGGATAGCGGATTCGCCCTTCGTGTAACGGAGGAGGACCTTGAGGATGCCCTGCTTACCGTCATCAACGACGACGAACTTTTTAATGAAACCTTTTTCCTGCAACACGCGTGCAATATCACGCTTCAGATTGCTGGCAGGAATGTCCACCACGGGGAGCTTTGCCGCAGAGGCATTGCGGATACGGGTGAGCATATCGGCGATAGGATCTGTCATTGCCATGTTATACTCTCCTTACCAAGACGACTTTGTGATACCGGGGATTTCGCCGGCGAGTGCCATTTCGCGGAAGCAAATACGGCAAAGGCCAAAGCGGCGCATAAAGGCGTGCGGCCTACCGCAACGCTTGCAACGGTTGTACCCACGAACGGTATACTTCGGAGTACGCTTGCATTTTTCAATCATTCTTCTGCTTGCCATGGTATTACCTTACTTCCTGAAGGGGAGTCCAAGTTCTTCGAGAAGGGCGCGACCTTCTTCATCCGTCTTAGCGGAAGTGACGAAGGAGATGTCCATACCGAAAGTACGGGAAATCTTGTCGATGTCGATTTCAACAAAGATCGTCTGTTCCTTGATGCCGAGCGTGAAGTTGCCCATGCCATCAAAGCCACGGCGTGCGAGACCACGGAAGTCGCGGACACGCGGGAGGTCGATGTTGATGAAACGATAGAGGAAGTCCCACATGTTGTCGCCATGAAGGGTGACCTTAGCACCGATGCCGATACCTTCGCGGAGGTGGAAGTTAGCGACAGCCTTCTTGGCGTTAGTGACAATAGCCTTCTGACCGGTGATGGCAGTAAGAGTGTCGGCAGCTTCGTCGAGAACCTTGCGGTTCTGGGAAGCGGCGCCCACGCCCATGTTCAGAACAATCTTCTGAAGGCGCGGAATCTGCATCACGTTCTTGTAGGCAAACTTTTGCTGCAAGGCCGGAACGACCTTTTCGAGATAGAATTGCTTCATCTGGTTCATTGCGTTACCTTACACAGCCTTTCCAGTCTTGACACTGGTACGAACGCCCTTCTTACCCTTTTCGCGGACGATGCGGGTACGAACGGGAGTGTTGCCTTCGAGAAGCATCACGTTGGAAATGTGAATCGGCATTTCCTTTTCAACGATGCCACCAGTCTGATTGGTCTGGGACGGCTTTTCGTGACGCTTGCAGACGTTAACGCCCGAAACGGTCACCTTGTCGCCCTTGACACTGATCACGGCGCCGGTCTTGCCCTTGTTGGCACCGGAAATCACCTTGACGTTATCATTCTTTTTGATGTTTGATGAATTTGATGTTCTCGCTTGCGAATACGAAAAGCTGGCCGCGTTTTGGCTTGAAATCAAGCGAAAGAAAGTTCCGTTTTATTTGGGGACAATCCAAGACAAACTGAAGTTACGCTTGATGCGTGTGCGGCATCGCTCAATGAGTTGTAAAGTTGCCGATGGTGTTT
>JAFWRL010000330.1 GCA_017520105.1 Fibrobacter sp. | reverse complement strand
GTGGGTTTGTTATTTTTTATAGTGAATAGATTTACTTTTTCCCAATTTCTTGTATTTCTCCGCAAATATACATCTTTTTTTATTACCAACAAATAAAAATTACAAAATTATTCCTACGCGAAAGCATTTTTACAACCTTTCCCTATCGTTCGGATTGTGGAAGAAGGTCGGCTAAAGGAATGGCTTCTTCCGCTTTCCGATGATGACAATTGGTTGTAAAATGTCAATTTAATTCTGAATTTTGACCCTAAAAGAAGGGCTTCTTTTTGAAATAGAAAAGATTTTGGCGCGAAAATGGCCAAAAATTGGCGTTTTTGGAAGTCATTGGAAACCAATGACTTCCGTTTTCCTTACATCTTTTCAGTTTGCAAAAGCTATGCTTTGGGGTTGTCAGAGCTATGCTTTGAGGCTGTCACTTGTGGCTTTTAAGCGCGTCAAATGCCACAAATGAGCGAGTCAGATGCCACATCTGACACCCTCAGAAGCCACAAATGACAAATTTGACTGTAAAAAGTGAAGGCGTTAAAGCAAGATGGTAAATTTTCTTTACATATTCCTTTTCTAGAATGAACGAAAAAACTGACAAAAATTTGTCATAGTTTTTCATAAAAATAAAGATGCGGGAACGCCCGCTGAAAGCAGTTGTCAAATCGTTTCAGGAAGTTCATTTACGTCCGTTTCAGGCAATGCTGGTTGGCTCGTCAACGCCAATTCTCCGTCTGTCAGACACAATTGGGCTTCTCCGCCTTTCTGCAACTGGCCGAAGAGAATCTCGCGCATGAGAAGCGGCTTCAAGTCGTGTCCGATAACACGGTCCATCTCGCGGGCTCCATATTCGCGTGTAAAGCCTTTTTCGAGCAAGTAGGCACGAGCCTCATCGTTGAGGGTGAGGGTCACATTCTTCGCCTTGAGTTTCTGCTCGAGTTCGCGCAATTTCTTGTCAAGAATCATCGAAGCCATCTCTTCGTCCATATCGCGGAACACCACCGTTCCCGAGAGGCGGTTCAGGAATTCGGGCTTGAACGTCCTCTTTACTTGCGCCATCATGGCTTCACCTCGCGACACTTTCGACTGGAATCCGATGTTGGCTTGCGAGGCGTATTGTGCGCCAGCATTAGACGTCATAATGAGCACCACGTTGCGGAAGTCGGCCTTTTGACCGCGATTGTCGGTAAGCCGCGCATAGTCCATCACTTGCAACAGAATGTTGTAGATGTCTTGGTGAGCTTTTTCAATCTCGTCGAGCAACAACACGCAGTTGGGCGTCTTGCGAATGGCGTCAGTAAGGAGTCCGCCGTCTTCATAACCCACGTATCCTGCAGGCGAACCGATGAGTTTGGCAACGGCGTGTCGCTCGGTGTATTCGCTCATGTCGAATCTCACCAGCTGCACGCCCAGTTCGTTGGCCAACTGTCGCGCCACTTCGGTCTTTCCCACGCCTGTAGGACCCACGAAGAGCAGCGAAGCCAATGGCTTGTCGTCGTCGAGCAGACCTGCTTTGGCCATCTGTATGGCTTCCACCACCTGGTCCACAGCTCCGTTCTGTCCGTAGATTTTGGCTAGCATACGATCGCGCAGGGTGGCAAGTGCC
>JAFWRL010000329.1 GCA_017520105.1 Fibrobacter sp. | reverse complement strand
GCTCCGTCATGGCATCGGGGCCCACGTTTCGTGTATCAGGTACTTGCTTAGCAAGCACAACGATTTTAAGACTCATATTACTAGTGTTTTATTTTAACGGTTAATTGAAAATCCTGCTACTCTGCAAAATTTTACGAGCTATAAAATAGAATTTTCTCTCGAATGTCATTCCCGGCTTGACCGGGAATCGCCCATTTCATTCGTAAATTGTATGTAATGAATTTGTAATAAAATGATAAGAAATGAACTCGCCGAAGGGCGGGGATTACAAAAAAAAGCGGCCAATGCCGCCCCATAATTTTTAAAGGTTTACTTTAAGTCACGGATTTTTGCTTCAGGAAGCCCTGTAACTGCAGAAATCTCTGACACAGAGAGCTTTCCTTGCTTAAGCATTTTCTTCGCGATATCTATTTTTTCGCCATACCTTGCTGCAGCTCGGTCGAAATCACTCATATCTACAGTCATAAGATACCTCGAACTGAAATTACATAATTTCACCTCGTTTTGCAAGAGCTTGAACACGGGGTCGTTCGCGAATTCGCTGAAATCAGCCTCGCGGTTAAGGGCGTCAATAGCGCGTAGCCATTGGGCCAGGCGACAGTTGTCACCGATGTAATCCGTTGCGTTATTGATAAACTTTGCCACTTCAACCAGCGTCACGGTTGCATAATTTCGCCTTGCTTTACCATGTTGTTTGTGAGGCGAGCCACATAAAGAACCAGACGGTCTTTAAACAAAGAATAACTGTCTTCGTGTTGGACTTCAATCGAAATGCGGTCGCGCGAATTTTTCTCGCCACGTTCATTCTTCGACTATTGCCTCTCTTCCATGTTCATTGATGTGTGGCGAACATATTGATGGGCTGATATGGGATAGTCGCTACTTCACTATCTCCACGTAAATTCCTTTAGGCAAATCAGGCAGAGTGCCGTTCGCGTTGCGCACCCCGACGGGCTTTCCGAGCGCATTGAAAATCATGTTCCCGGGCTTGCCGCGGCGCGCTTTCTCGATATTGCGGATGATGGTCGTGCCGCCTTCGATTGTCACCTTGATTTCGAAGGTGACTTGCTTGCTTCCGTGGACAATCGCTTGTTTTATGACAAAGGAATCTCCGGCTTTGACTTTGTTCGGCATGTGGCCGATTTTTGTGGTCATGGTCGTTAAATCGACGTTTGAGAATACGATGCTTGAGCCGTTCACATCCCAGGCGACGATTTTGCCGTCCTTGTCAAACCAGTGTCCGGTGCCTTCGCCGGTGGTGCGGCTGTTGAGCGTTCCGTTGGGTTCCACTCCGTAGAATTCTACTTTGTCTTCGATTTCTGTCCGCTTGATGCCTAAAATTTTGGCGACTTCGCTGCCGTTCAGGTCAAGCGTTACGGGCGCATAGTTGTCGCTTATCGGGAGCGTCGCTTCAAGTGCAATTTTTTGTACCGTTATTTCGACGGAACTGCTAGAAGTTTCTTGCTTCGGTGCGCTGGATGAACTTGACGACGGTGCATCGGCGGAACAGTTCCCGCCAATGCAGAACGTGAGCGTTTCGCTCGGCGTTCCGATGTCCGTGATTTTGAGACCTGTTTGGGAACCGTTGTACCAGCGGATGGCTGGGTATTTGTCGTCAGAGAATTCGGAGTAGGTTCCGCTCTTGAAGAATGCGTTTGCGTCGCTACCTGGATTTGGCCACTGGTCTTTTACGTTGTCGTTGGATTTGCCAGCGGCATTGGCG
>JAFWRL010000328.1 GCA_017520105.1 Fibrobacter sp. | reverse complement strand
GGAAGCATTCCCTTGGCGTGGGCGGTTGTTGCGTGGGATGGTTTTTCGTTAAAGCGGCTTATCCGCTGTAGGTGATGTACAAATGAAATGCTTGCGACAAAGCGGTTTTACGCTTTTAGAAATGCTTGTCGCCATGACGGTCGCCGCCATCCTTACTGCTGTGTCGCTGAACGTCTATGCGATGATTCATCGAGGTGCTTTGGAAACATCGCTCCGCTATGGGCAGTTCGTTGGTGAAAAGGTCGATGAACTCCGCTGCCGCACCCGCTTTGTGCGGGGACTGCCGCCTTGCGACGACGTTCCATGTGAAGGCGCTTTTTGTGATTCCCGGATGAATGTTCGCGAACGATTCTGAACCCTACTAACTAACACCTAATGACCAATAACTAAACAAACAAAAAGCCCCGCAATGCGGGGCGTCTTGAAACTCGGTGGCTAACTGCCTGTGACCGGCGTCACTAGTTTGTTGCCTGTTCTTCCACGTTTTCGGAGCGCTTGATGGCCTTGTGGATTTCAATCAAGTTGCTGATGTAGTGCATAAAGGACAGCACGCTCACTGAAAGGAAACCGATAGCGTAAAGTGCGAGGAACGGTCCGATAATCCATTTGCTGGCGTTGATGTATTCTAGCAAACCGAAGATGCAATAGACACCGACGATAAGTTCGAGGAGTGCCATCCACGGGAACTTCTGTGCGTAATGGCTAATGGCTTTTTTCTTGGAGTCGCCGCTCTTCGGGGTGCGGACGAAGCTACCCTTGGTGCCAAGCACTGCGGCGAACACGGCACGGGAATTGCTCACCGCGATGCCTACGCCAAGCGCCATCAAAATGGGGAGCGAAAGCAGGCGAACCTTCCAACCGGTATAGCCGGAGCAACGTTGGGCGACAAAGTAAAGAACGGAAGGAGCAATTGCCGCAAGGAAGATAAAGATGAATCCGATGGTGTAGGCCCAAGCGGGGAGATGGGCGACCGGTTCAAAGAAAGCGAGGAGCGGCCAAGCGCAAAGTGCGGTAAACAACATGCAAGGGTGAATCGAGTAGTGTGTTGTGTGGAGAATGGCTCCGAGCTTCACGCGGAACGGAACCTTGGAACGCAACACCTTCGGCAAAATCTTGATGGCCGTCTGGATGGAACCCTTTGCCCAGCGGAACTGCTGTGCCTTGAATGCGTTGATGTCGTTGGGGAGTTCGGCCGGAACAATCACGTCGAACACGAACTTCATCTTCCAACCGGCAAGCTGGGACCGGTACGAAAGGTCCATGTCTTCGGTGAGCGTATCGCCTTCCCAGCCGCCACCGCCATAGATGGCGTCCTTGCGCCAGATGCCTGCAGTGCCGTTGAAGTTCATGAACAACTTACCCCAGCTGCGTGCGGATTGTTCTACGACAAAGTGACCGTCGATACCGATAGATTGTGCAAGCGTAAGACCGGATTCAGTGCGGTTCAAGTGGCCCCAGCGACCCTGTACGAGCCCGATCTGCGGGTCCATGACGAGGTAGGGAACCGTCTTGAGGAGGAAGTCTTTCTCTGGAACGAAGTCCGCATCGAAGATGGCGAGGAATTCACCCTTGGCGACTGCCATGCCTTCCTTGAGGGCGCCTGCCTTGAAGTCCTTGCGGTTCGTGCGGTGGATGAGCTTGATATCGTAGCCGCGGGCGGCAAGTTCTGCAACTTTCTTCTTGGTGACTTCGTAACATTCGTCGGTAGAATCGTCCAGAACTTGAATTTCGTGCTTGTCCTTGGGGTAGTCTATAGCGCAGACTGCTTCTAGAAGTCGTTCGACGCAGTTGGCTTCGTTAAATACCGGAAGCTGGGTCGTGACCTGCGGGAGGTCCGCCATGGAATGTTCGCGGTAAAATTTCAGAATGGTTTTGCGGTCAGAGAGTCGAGTGTGGCGGCTATTCTTGAGAAATAGGTAGATGCTATAATAGCAGCTAAATCCATAAATCACCAATCCCACGCCTGCAATCACATAGACGACGAACATTGTGTATAAGAGTATTGTACTCATTCTACTATATACCTTTTGCACTTACTGAAGTGTTTGGCGCCAAATATAGAAACGCAATGTGAACTTTGCTACATTTTATAGGAATTTTAGGCCAATTTTCGCTCTGGAAAGCATATTTTTACATAGATATGATTAGACTTTTTTACAATGGCGTTTTATGCTAAAAAATACAGAAAAACGCAATAAAAATTTAACATCCCCAATCGCCCGCTGGATGGATGCAAACCGGGAAACTGCCGGTTTTACAGATTCTTTACGTAAATTGCTCATGTATGCTTGCGTCGAGTGGATCCGCCGCGGGACATCGGCGCTCCTCACTCCCGAGGAGGCTCTTTCGAAGATAGTCTGTTGTTCGCTCCCCGAGTTTCCGGTGGGGGAATGGGCCGAAAGTCCCGAAAGATACATGGACGAAATCGCCGATTTTTGCGAAAAGGCAAAAGTTTTGCCATTACCGCCCGCTCTCCAGGGCGAAATTCCCTCTGTTCTGGACCTTCGCGGGGTGAAATGCCCTCTCAATGCCGCCCGTTCGAGAATCGTCATGTCGGGCTACCCGGCCGGTCGGACGCTAAAAATACTCCTGGATGAGGGCTCTCCTATCGAAAATGTGCCCGGTTCTCTCATTGCCGATGGACATAAAGTGCTTTCTCGCGAAAAAAAAGAAGATTTTTGGGAAATCTCGGTGGTCAAATCGGATTCAAGAGTATAGATTGTTTATGTGGAAAACAGAGTATTAGTTATAGGCGATGAATTATTTGGGCCCAAAGGCGAAGCGGCTAACCGTTTTGTGGAAGCTGAACTTTGCCGGGAACCTAGCCGTCCTATACAGTTTTCCTTAAATGTGCCTGTGGCAGTATCGCTTTCGCAGCTCAGGACACGCCTTTCTTCGGATGTTATCGGGAAAAATGCTGGCCGCATTATTGTTGGCCTTGGCCTCCGTGAACTGAACAGTGGCGGGGCAGACGGGGCTTCTGTCGCCAATCTGCTGATGCTCCTAGTGAACGAACTCGTGAACAAGACGCAATCGCGCCTGTTCTTGCTCACGATACCTTCGGATATGTTCCCGATTGCCATAAATGAGGTTGAGTATTTAAATGCAGGAATTCGCGAAGTCTGTGCAGCGAACAAAAATCGCATTGCGTTGCTCGATTTTGCAAAATTTGCCGAGGAATTCAAGGAAAAACAGATGGAACGCGGCAAGTTCGGGCGGAGCCTTTTCATGGAAAATGGCGAACCGACGTCGCTTTGTTGCATGCTTTTGGCCTTGTATTTGCAGGATAAACTCGTAAAAGATTTAAAGGAGATATAAATATGGGTCTTTTTGACAATCGTTTTGCTAGTAAAAACGCGGCCATGAGCCGTGCTTTCTCCATTGATTCCGAAAAGGATCGGAAAAAACGGGTTTCGCCTCGCGAACCGGCCGCCCCCAAGATGGGAATCTGCGACAAGTGCCACAAGGAAGCACTGTTGCGCTCTTATCGCTCCAAGGAAATGTCCATGTCCGATGGTGCCGCAAGCTTTGGCACGGTGGTGAAACACCTCTGCGAAGACTGCGCCCCGCGCTCCAAGCGCTTCGAAGATACGAACGTCGCTCCGATGGACAAGAGGCAGGTCAAGAACCTCATGCGCTCTGCAAAGAAGGGCTTGCTGTAAAAAATATTTTATAAAATATTCTTACTCCCCTTAACGAAATTGATGTAAATTCCTAAATTTGGGTCTCGATTTTATATATGGAGACCCTAAATGTCCGATATTCACGCCAAAGAATCCGTCAAGCAGTATTTGACAGGCGTCGTCTCGACCATTACCCCGGAAATCGTTCGTAGCTTCAAGCGTGGCTATACGCGCAAGGATTTTACTAGCGATTTGATGTCGGGCTTGATTGTCGGCATTTTAGCTCTTCCTTTGGCGATTGCGTTTGCGATTGCATCCGGCGTGGGTCCGGAACAAGGCCTCTACACGGCCATTATCGCGGGTTTCATCATTTCGTTGTTGGGTGGTTCCCGCTTCCAGATTGGCGGCCCCACGGGCGCTTTCATCGTTATCGTTTATGGCATTGTGTCGCAGTACGGCTACGACGGCCTTGCATCGGCGACGCTTTTGGCGGGTATTTTCCTCGTCATTTTCGGCCTTGCCAAGTTTGGTGCGATTATCAAGTTCATCCCATACCCGGTGACGGTGGGTTTTACGGCGGGTATCGCTATTATCATCGCGCTTGGCCAGGTGCCGAACTTCTTCGGCCTCACGTTTGCTGGCGCTGACCCGGCTGATGCTGTGGGCAAAATCAAGCTTTACGCATCTTCTTTCGGTTCCATGAACGTCTATTCCGTGATTGTGGGTGTTATCGCTCTCGCGGTCTGCATTTTGTGGCCGAAGATTACCACGAAGGTTCCGGGTTCCCTCATTGCTATTATTGTGGCAACGGTGATGGTGAAGGTTCTTGGCTGGGACGATCCGGTGAACGGTCACGGTGTAGTGACGATTGGTATGAAGAACCACATCCCGAGCGGTTTCCCGGTGCCGCACCTCCCGAACATCAGCCTCGAAATGATGCAGAAGGTGTTCCAGCCGGCACTGACGATTGCCATGCTCGGTGCTATTGAATCGCTCCTTTCTGCAGTAGTGGCTGACGGTATGACGAGTACCAAGCACCGCTCCAACACGGAACTTTTCGGCCAGGGTGTGGCAAACATCTTGAGCCCGATTTTTGGCGGTATCCCGGCAACGGGTGCTATCGCCCGTACCGCGACGAACATCCGTAACGGTGCCGTGAGCCCGATTTCTGGCCTTGTCCATGCTGTTGTTCTCTTGCTCATTATGCTCGTGCTCGGCAAGTATGCCGAAATGATTCCGATGGCAGCCCTTGCCGCTGTGCTTTTCCAGGTCGCTTTCAACATGTGCGGTTACCGTAGCGTCATCAAGATGTTCAAGGCTCCGAAGAGCGACGTGACGGTGATGCTTGTCGCATTCTTCCTCACTGTGATTATCGACCTCACGGTCGCTATCGAAGTGGGCGTGCTCCTTGCTGCCGTGCTCTTCATCAAGCGCATGAGCGATGTCGCCGAAGTGGAATCGGTGACTTCTGCTCTCAAGGAAGACGACGAAGAAGCCGCCCACAACGAACTTTCTCGTCAGGTGCCGAAGGGTGTGGTTGTCTATGAACTTGCCGGTTCTCTATTCTTTGGCGCTGTAGATAAATTCAAGGAAACGATGAACCGCATTTCTGAAAAGCCGAAGATTTTGATTTTGCGTATGCGTAGCGTTTCGAGTATCGATGCCGCCGGTATCCAGATGATTGAAGATTTGCTCAACCGCAGCAAGCGTGAGGGAACGCAGTTGTTGTTGAGCGGAGTGCATGCCCAACCAGTGGTGGCGCTCACGCGTGCCGGTGTGCTGAAGCAGCTTGGCGAAGAGAATGCTCTTGGTAATATCGACGCCGCCCTCAACCGCGCCCGTGAACTTTTGGGCCTTCCAATTGTTGATGCATCTCACGAAGATGTTCAAGCTCCGACGGTGTCTTGGGAAAAGAGTCTCGACAAGCCGTGGATGCCGGAAGAATCGAACGCTGCCGTGGCAGAAGAAACGCCGGAAGTTATTGCTGAACGCATGATGGACGAACCCATCAAGAAAATTGAAGAAAGCAAAAATTAGGGTGTTTTGTTCCGTTTTTTGATAATGGAACAAGTTTGTAAGAAATAAGTTGCTTTGTGCGAAATATTTGGGTGACATGAATCAAATTGTCTTGCAGACTCATGCAGGATATTTTAAAAAAACATTTGCTTTTTGGAAAAATATATTAGATTATGAAATGTAGATAGATTTCTACATAACGAGAAGAGAATGGGTTATTGGGACGAAAATCGTGTATCGGAAGACGATCCGAAGCGAACTTCCTTTGAGCAGTTCGTTGTTAATTTTGTCGTGGCCTTTAGCGGCTGCGCGCTTTTGTTCCTTTTAAATTTTATCTAAGTCGTTGAAACAGCCCGCTTTACGCGGCTTTTTTTTTGCCCTGGAAATGCTGTAAGCAAATGGTTTGTCTTGGATGGGTAAGAAGATTGTAAAATATTTTAAACTATTCCGATTTGGACTTTAAATTTGAAATTTTTTTTTCACATTTGCGGATTTATCACGTACATTAAAGGAGTCGATGGTTGCCTCCATTGGCAAGGAAGGAGAAAGCGACGAGATAATCGTTTGGGTGTGTTGGGGTCAGAAGGAGCATTGCTCGTGAGTTAACACGTAGCTGAGACTACGATTTGGGTTAACGAGTGGAAATGAGAAAAAATCACAGCAATGCTAAAAACCCGTCGGAGCGATCCGGCGGGTTCTTTTGTTTAATGCTTGCGAATTGGACTGCTACTTAGATTGGACCACCGCTGTAATATTTACCGGCATTCTTGCAGGATTCCATGTGGCTATCGAACAATTGCTTGCGGGACTTGTATTTGCTATCTTCGGCTTTGAAATTGTAGTAATAATCTGTTTCTGAATGGTATTCGCTGTTTTTGCAGTATGCTGTACTTGTGAACTTATCGTTAGTTGTAGTTCTGGGATTTTCTTCAGTACCCATCACATTTAGCATGATGTCATCGCACCCTGTATAAGTTGACATGCCACGTTTAATTGAAATGTAATGTTCTACGGCTCCAGTATCTGTTACCGTGACTTTGACATCGGCTTCGTAGGACCCGTCGTCGTAATGGCTAGACGTGTGATAAACCCATTCGCTGTCTGTTTCAGCAAAATTACATTTGCTTGAATTTGAATCAGAATCAGTTGGCCAGCAAGATGTAAGAATAAAACTCAAGAAAAAGGCAATAGCAGCACCTATTTTTGTAGCATGCATATGGACTCCTGTTTTTTAGGTTGGGAATAAATATATCTTTTTTATTTAAAACGTAATATTTTGTTACGAAAATTTACATTTTATAAAAGTGTTAAAACAAAAGAAGGCGACCGAAGCCGCCTTTTTAGATTCGTCATCCCGAGCAACGCGAGGGATCTAGTGCCTGGAGAACATTACTTTTCTAATTCAGCCATCAACCTTTTCTTCGCGGGGCTGTCAGGGAGCGGGAGGAACGTCTCTTGTGCAAAGGAGCGCATGAGCATTTCCTGGGCTGCTTTTTTCGGGATGCCGCGGCTTACGAGGTAGAACATTTGTTCGGCATCGAGTTCGCCGACAGTGTTGCCGTGGGTGCATTCCACGTCGTCGTGATAAATCTTGAGGACCGGCTTCACGGAGACGCTTGCATCTTCGCTCATGAGGATGGTGTTCACGAGCTGGCTGGAGTTGACGCCTGTGCAGTCGTAACCGACGATGACGCTTCCGTCGTAGCTTACGCGTGCAGAACCCGAAAGCAGGTTGCGAGCGAGCTGGGTGCTCACCGTGCGTGGTGCTTCGTGGTAAATCGTGAGGCGGCTGTGTTGCGAGGCTTCACCATCGAGAATGTGGAGGCTGCGGTAATCGAAGTTGGCGCCTTCGCCCTTGAGGTGGCATTCAACGCTTATGCGCCCGATAGCGGTGTCGCGGCAGATGCTGGAGAATCGGACGGTGGAGCTTGCGGCCTGGGAAATGTTGAAATGCCTAAAGCGGAGCGGCAAATCGCAGGCGGGGTTGGCAAAGAAAATTTCCACGTCGGCGTCTTCGGCGATGTTCAGGTCGAAGCGTTCGGCGGCGATGTCGTGGGCGACCTTGTTGTCGAGAATTTCGAGGCTCACCTTGGCGCCTTTGCCGATTTCAAGAACGGTATGCCCGAAGTCGTTGTTGCACTTGAGCATCGCCATTTCGGCGGCGCCGTCGGGAATCGTCCGCTTCATGGTGCGTGCGTTCTTGGCGAGCGGGAGTAGTGCAGCAAAGTCATTCTCTTTAGAAAAATCATCTTCGCTGGCGCATGCGTCCGGAAATTCCTGCGTTGGAATTTTTGCTACGGGGAAGAATGTCCACAGTTCGTTGTTACGGCGGGGCATTCCCAGTTGTCGAATACGGGTGAGTGCGTCCATTATTTCTCCTCAATCCAGTCGTAGCCTTGATCTTCGAGCTTGAGGGCAAGTTCCGGGCCACCGCTCAAGATGATTTTGCCGTGACGAAGCACGTGAACGTAAGTGGGCTTGATGTAGTCCAGCAAGCGTTGGTAGTGCGTCACGAGAATCACGGCTTTTTCGGGCGACATAATGTGGTTGATTCCGTTTGCCACGATGCGGAGGGCGTCAATGTCGAGACCGGAGTCCGTTTCGTCGAGGAAACTCACCTTCGGGTCTAGAATCGCCATCTGGAGGATTTCGTTACGCTTCTTTTCGCCACCGCTCATGCCGTCGTTCACGCCGCGTTCACGATAGCGTTCGTCCATTTCGAGCAAGTTCATCTTTTCTTCGCAGAGCTTCTTGAAGTCTTCGTCGCTCATTTCGGGCTGGCCGAGGTAGGCGCGCTTGCTGTTGAGTGCCATCTTCAAGAATTCCACGTTGTTCACGCCCGGAATTTCGGTCGGGTACTGCGTGCTGATAAAGAGGCCGGAGTTGGCGCGTTCGTTGATTTCCATTTCGAGCAAGTTTTTGCCGTCCAGTTCCACAGAACCGCCATCGACATGGTAAGCGGGGTGGCCTGCAATCACTTTGGAGAGCGTGCTTTTGCCGGAGCCGTTCGGGCCCATGATGGCGTGGACTTCTCCCGGCTTGACCTCCAGATTGATCCCTTTCAGGATTTGGGTGCCGTCTTCGATACTTGCTTTAAGGTTCTTGATGGATAACATATTTCCTCTTTAATTTTAAAATCTTGTGGGCTTAGCCGAAATCGTCCATGGCTCCGAAGTCATCGTCGGGGACGTAGGGCTCGTCATCGGGAACGTAAGGTTCTTCGTTCGGATCGTACGGTGCTTCTTCGGGTGGTTCGCTTAATGCGTACTGCTCGTCGCCATCGAATGGAGGCGGGGCTTCCATCTCCGGGGGCATTTCGGACTGTGCCGGGGATTGCGCGGGGACCTGCTGCGAAATTGCGGACGGCGCTGGCTGCGCGTTATTAAACTGCGCGGCTTGCGGGCCGTTCATCGCAAGTTCGTTAATTTCTGTGTAAAGCTCGATGAGCGGTGTTTTGCTCTGGATAATCTGCTCGGCGAAAACGTCCGGCGTAATGGCCGAAATCTTGCGCTTCTTGGCGACAATTTGAATGCCCTGCGTGAACTTGTTCAACTGCATACGGAGACGCATGCCCGCTTCGGAATCCAGCGGGATGAGTTTTTTATAGCGGTCACACAGGTTAAGGGTGAGCACGGCAACCGTGTCGTAAAATTCCAGAATCTCGTTCGGCGTTTTCCACGTCTCGTCGGGGAGTTGCTCCAAGAAAAGCTGCAACTGCGGCGAAAGCGATTCGTACAAGGTTCTCGGCGAGAACGCACCCGTTTCGGCGTATTGCGCGAGAATGGACTGGATAAATTCATCGATGAGCGGAGAATCGAAAATCATGATTCCGCTGGCGGCAAAGTCCATGTCGAAGTATTCTGCGGCGCGGTCGAGAAGTGTGGGGTTGCGGTAAAGCAAATTTGCAAAACGCACTTCAATCGGTGACAAAAGTTCCCACGGAACGCTCACTTGCGGTGCTGCGGGCTGTTCGGCGGTGGGTACTTTTTCGCGTTTCGGGTGTGCAACTTTGATGCCTGCGAGGGAACGCGTTGTGCTGTAACGCTCAGAAACGAGCTTTAAATACTGGTTGCGGAGCTCCGGATTCTCGATGCTCTTGATGAGCGTTTTCGCTTGCGTGATGAATGCGGCGCGGTCTTCGGGGCTGTTGTTCGGCATCGTGCGCCCGAGATAGCTGAGCCAGTCTTCGGCGGTGCGGAGCGCTTTTCTGAAGGCGTCCGGGCCTTGCTCGTTTACGAAGTTGTCCGGGTCAATCTTAGTGCCGTCCGGTCGCGAGAGTGCAAAAACTTTTGGCGAAAGGCCTTTGGGCAGCACGATTTCGAGACTGCGGCGCGTGGCGTTTTGTCCGGCGGCATCTCCGTCAAAAACAAGGTAAGCGGTTTTTGCGTAGCGGGCGAGAATGCTGGCGTGATTCTCGGTAAGTGCTGTTCCCGAAGCGGCCACGACGTTTTGCACACCGCTTTGGTAAAGGCTGATGAGGTCAAAATATCCTTCGACGATAATGACCGCATTCTCCTTCATGATGGCGTTTCGGCTGTGGTTCAGCCCGAAGAGAATATCGCGCTTGCTGTAGAGCGCGGTTTCTGGGCTGTTCATGTACTTTGCCGGCTTGAAGTTCCCGTTTGTGGCGGGGTCGCTCAAGTCTCGACCGCCAAAGGCGACGACGACTCCGGAGAGGTTCTGGATGGCTATCATCAAGCGGTCGCGGAACTTGTCTGCGATACCGCCGTTTTCTTTTTCGACGGCAAGCCCTGCCTTGACGCAATCGCGCGGCGAGAACCCGTTGCGGGCGGCGTATCCGATAAATCCTTCGCGACCCGTCGGTGCATACCCGATGTGGAACTCTTTTCGCGTTGCTTCGGAAACGTGACGCTTGTTCAAATATTCAAGAGCCTTGGGACTCAGCGTCAGTTGCTGCTCGAACCAGGTGCAGGCAAGCTCGTTCAGCTTGCGGACCATCGTGCGTTCTTCAAGAACCTCAGTATTGACGTTGTTGCCGAGGTTCGGGAGCGAGTAACCTACAAAGTTCGCGACCCATTCTACAGCGCCTTTGAAATCCAGTTTCTCGTGATTCTCGATGAACTTGAAAACATCTCCACCGGCACCGCAGGCAAAGCATTTGTAAATGCCCAGCGTGGAATTTACCGTCATGGAAGGGGAGTGGTCATCGTGGAAAGGGCACACGCCGACGTATCGATTATTCCCGCTCTTTTTGAGCGGCAAGAACTGCTGGATGACCAACGCGATATCCGCTTGGTTCTTGAGTTCTTGGATGATTTCGTCGGAGTAGAACGGCATGGCACAAAGATAGTAAATAGTGGTTAGTGATTAGTGGTTAGTAGGCGGCAGGACAAATGTGTAAGGCGAGTGAAGCGTTGATGTTTATATTGTTTTTTTTCGAAACGAGAGACTAGTCACCCTGGAGTGCAACGATAGGGGCCAGAGCAGTGTTTGTTGTTAGTGATTAGTGGTTGGTAGGATGGACGTGAAGGTCCTCAGGATGTGCTATATAGAATTTTTTTATAGAAAAGCTCTTAAATTTAAATGAAAAAAGGTAGTCTTGTTTTAGTTTTGTACTATTTTAGAATATATACAGTTTATATGTTTCATTTGATAAATAGCTTTCTATGTTGTTTTTCCATGGAAAAACTGGAAAATTTGCCCAAAAAAGAGTGGCGGATTTTCATGATAAATTTCTTTGTTATAAAAAAAGTTTCTTTATTAAAATTCTACTTGTCAAAATCGTCCGGGGACTCGAACAGTTTTTTCTTCAGATGTTTGAGCCGTCTTTCGTTGGCGGCAATATCCAGGTTGCCCACCCGAACGGCTTCCCGATACAGGAGTTCCTTGTAGCGAATCTTGTTCATGACCACCGTAAGGCGGGCCATTTCCCTTTCAAGAATCTTGCGGCGGTTTTCAAAAAGGGACAGCCTTTGGGAAAGCGTAGAATCGCCCTCGTTGAACCACTCGATGTACTGGCGGATTTCCTTGATTTGTAATCCCGAATCCTTGAGGCATTCAATCATGGTAAGCCAGCGAAGATCTTCGTCGCTGTAGGCACGTACGCCCGAGGCGTTCTTCTTGACAAAGGGAAGCAGGCCCTCTTTTTCATAGTAGCGCAGGGTATGGGCCGAAAGCCCGGTTTTCTTGACAATTTCGCCTATGGAGTAACTCATGTTTACAAAATATAATTATTTTCGCCCAAATGATAGAGTTAGAGTTAACTCTAAATAAAAATTTTCATTTTTTTTCAAGAAAGTTCTATACCTAGAGCCAACTCTAAGTATTATATTTCTTATAGAAACTTATTCAAAAGGAGATTTTATGGCCTGTTTTGTCGTGCCAGCAGCAGAAGCTGCCATTGTCACTATCGTAAACATCGTTTTGGAGCACCGCAGTCAAAAAGCCATCGCCGAAGGCAAGGCCCTGCGCGAAGCGACATCGCCCAACGCGCAGCCCTTCTATAAGAAGCTCAAGTCCCTTTCGCGCCTGCTGTGGGGCGGCTCCGCCCTGCTCGCCTTTGAGCACCTGTGGCATGGCGAAATTCAGCCTTTCTACCCGTTCCTGACGGCAGCCACGGACCCTGCGGCCATGAGCGAAGTTTACCATGAAATGGCGACGGTCGGCACATCTATGGCCGCCTTCGTAACACTATTTTGGGCAGTGGTGAATTTTGTACGCAGCCGGATGGTCTCGGCAGAACCCGCCACCGTAAAGGTACAGGACAAGTAGGAGGCTCCAATGACTTTGTTGATAACCGTATTTGCAGCCATCATCGCTACCATATTCTGGTATAGGGCCGGAGCCAAGGACGAAATGAAAATTTCGACCTTGTGTTACCTCTACTGGGGAGCATCCCTCATGTGGTTCATCGACGCCGTTTTCGAATATGCCGAACTCCGCGCCGAATACTTCACACCCGCCGCAGCCGACATGCTGAACGATACCTTCCTCGGGTTCTCTGCTGTTGCCCTGGGGCTTGTCATTTGGCTTGCCGTAGTCCTTTGGAAAGACCCGAAAGGCAAATGGCGCAATATTGCCACAAACCACTAATCACCAACCACTAACCACTAGCCACTAAACTTATGGACAGAAGAGACTTTTTAAAAACCGCAGGCGCAGCGGCACTCGCATCTGCCGTGTTCACACCCGCTTTCGCGAAAGGGAAATCCATGGAACAGAAGGAACCCGGAAAAGACGTTTCCAACGTCTATTTCACCAAGGACCTGAGTGCAGCAGGCCTCATCAAGTTGTACAAGAAAATCAACGAGGGCATTACCGGACGCGTTGCCATCAAGCTCCACACCGGCGAAAAGAACGGCCCCAATATTCTGCCCCGCGAATGGGTCAAGGAATTCCAGGCACAAGTGCCCAATTCCAAGATTGTGGAGACCAACACCTGGTACGAAGGTGACCGATATACAACCGAACAGCATCGCGAAACCCTCAAGGTGAACGGTTGGACCTTCTGCGACGTGGATATCATGGACGAAGACGGTGAAGTGATGCTCCCCGTAAAGGACGGCCTCATTTTCAAGGAAATGTCCATGGGCGCACACATCAAGAATTACGATTCCATGATCGTGCTGACTCACTTCAAGGGCCACACCATGGGCGGTTTCGGCGGTTCCATGAAGAACATCGCCATCGGTTGCGCGGGCGGACGCCTGGGCAAGAAGATGATTCACGAATACGTGAAGGGCGGCCCCACCAAGATGGAAGCGGGCGGCACGGCAGGCTGGAAAACCAGCGGAGCCCTGTTCATGGAAACCATGGCCGATTCCGCAAAGGCCACCTGCGACTTTTTCAAGGGGCACATCTGCTTTATCAACGTGCTGCGTCGCATGTCTGTAGATTGCGACTGCGCGGGGCTTTCTGCAGCGGAACCCAAGTGCCGTGACATCGGAATTCTCGCCTCCACAGACATCGTGGCGGTGGACCAGGCCAGCGTTGACATGGTCTATAAGCTCCCGCCCAAGGAACTTCACGACCTCAAGGAACGCATCGAGTCCCGCGAGGGCCTGCACCAGCTCCCCGCCATGGAAAAACTGAAGATGGGTAACCGCAAATACAGGATTATCGAACTGTAGCCTAGTTCGCGACGGCACCGTAGATAAATTCTCGTCACCGTCGCGGATTATGTTATATTTCTAGGAAAAGGCAGGTAAAATATGTCCCTTGGAATTCCAGAAATAATCCTGATTGTGGTCGTGGTGCTTCTCCTGTTCGGGGCAAAGCGCATTCCTGAACTTGCGCGTTCCCTGGGCAAAGCCCAGAACGAGTACAAGAAGGCGAAAGACGCCCTGAAGGAAGAAGCCGAAGACCTGCAGAAGACGGTGGAAAAAGCCGCCGATGCTTCGGCACGCTCAGCAACCGAAGAAAAGAAAGGCTAATGTCCTCCAAACAGGATCAAGAAGCTACGCTGATTTCGCACCTGGAAGCGCTCCGACGGGCGCTTTTGCGTTCTATAATCGCCCTTGCCATCGGCATCGTGCCCCTGTTCCTTGTTTCGCCCTACGTTCTGGACTGGTTCTGTAAGCAAATTGCCCTGCAGGGCGGCGTCACGCTCCATTACTTTTCCCCGATGGAAGTGTTCCTGCTGCAGCTCAAGATTTCTGCACTGCTGGACTGCGTGCTGTTTTCGCCCTACATCGCTTGGAACATGTGGCAGTTCGTGCTCCCCGCCCTATACGACAACGAAAAGCGCTTCATTCGCTCCATCGTGGTCATGACCAGCGGGCTCTTTATCGCAGGCGTTGCATTCTGCCTTGTCGTCTGCTTCCCGCTGATTGTGCAGTTCGGCATGAGCTTTGCAAGCACTACCCTACAGCCCGTATTTGGCATCTCTAACCTGGTAACACTCGCGCTCTGGCTTTCCCTTGCGTTCGGATGCATGTTCCAGTTCCCGCTGGTGACCTATGCGCTTATCCATGCGGGCATCGTGAATTACGAGACCGTATGCAGCAAGCGCCCCTACGTGGTGGTGACAATCCTTGTGCTCTCGGCCCTCCTCACGCCCCCGGATGTCGTAAGCCAACTGTTGCTTGGGCTCCCGACGTACCTGCTCTTCGAAACGGGTCTCCTAGCAGCTAGGCGTTACAAGGGGCGCGCCTTGAAAGAAGTCCATCCCGAAAACGCCCCGAACATCGCTCCGCAAGACTCGACTGCAACCGCGACGGAATCCGAGACGGTGGAAACCACAGCGACGAAAGCCGAGACCGATGTTTCCGCAGCCGACGACATCGATTTTGCGGCCCCTTCTTCCAAATTCCAGGTCGGCAGCGAAAAAGACGCCGACAACTGGAAACCTTATTGATTAAAAAAAAATTATTTGCCTTAGAGCCAACTCTAAGTGATATATTAGAAGTATGAAAAAGTTTGTCTCAAAAGATTCCTTTGAAGACCTCGGTTTTGCCAAACTGGACGTGAGCCGTGAATCGCGTACAGGCACTAGCGAGGCCGTTTATTGTGCAGGCAAGACTTCGGAACAGCTCCTGAAAATTCTTAGAAAGTTTCGGGACAAAGGCTGCCGCGTATTAGGAACCAAATGCTGCAGGGAACAGGCGGAATTCATCGCAAATGCAGGTGAGAAAATCTGCTACGACGAACTTTCCCGGACGATTTCGCTAGCAGATGAAATACCTGCCAAACAGAAACGCGGGCGTTCCGGCGGCAAGACGGCACAAACGGTTGCAAAACTCGGACCGGTGGCTGTTTGTTGCGCAGGAACGGCGGACCTGCCTATCGCCGAAGAAGCCGCCAAGACGCTGGAATTTAACGGCGTGAAGGTCGTGCGCCAGTACGACGTGGGAATTGCGGGGCTGCACCGCCTACTTTCGAAGGTGGAGGACATCCGCAAGGCTTCGGTGGTTATCGCGGTTGCCGGAATGGAAGGCGCGCTCCCCGGCGTGATTGCCGGACTCGTGAAAGCGCCCGTGATTGCCGTGCCCACATCGGTCGGGTACGGGGCATCCTTCAGCGGGATTAGCGCACTGCTCACCATGCTCACCACCTGCGCCGAGGGCGTGACGGTGGTAAATATCGATAACGGTTTCGGGGCGGCCATCGCCGCATTCCGCATGCTACAAATAAACTGACTAAATCCAGACGAATAACCCCACATTTCACATTCCACACTTCACACTTTTATGAAATATCTCTATCTTGATGGATCTTGCGGTATCAGCGGCGACATGACGGTTGCCGCACTTCTTGGACTTGGCGCATCGCGCGAAAAACTGGATGCGGCGATTGCGGGGCTCGGCCTAGATGGCGTCCACGTTCATGTGGAGCGCGCGAGCAGCTACAGCATCGCGGGGCTATCGTTTGCGGTGCATGTCCATGACCACGACGCGGACCACGTGCATTCGCACGAAGAAGGGTATGTAGAGCATTGCGAGACGAAAGACGATAGACGAAAGACGATAGAATGTCATGAAGGTCATCATCATCACGAGCATCATCATCACGAGCGCAGCGAACATTGTCACGGCGCTTCGACTGGTTCGACAGGCTCACCAACCTTATCAGCGACCTTGCATCATCACGAACATCGGCACTTGTCCGAGGTTTACGAGATTCTGGACCGCGCAGCAAATGCAGGGGCAGTCACGCCCCGTGCCCTTGAAACCGCAAAAAAGATTTTCCGTATCATCGCCGAAGCCGAGGCGAAGGCTCACGGCGTTTCCGTAGAAGAAGTCCATTTCCACGAAGTGGGTGCCGTCGATTCCATCGTCGATATCTTGGCGGTCGCCGTCCTTGCCGATGACCTTGACATAGAGAACTGCATCGTTACAGGGCTCAACGAAGGTTCTGGCTTTGTGGAAACGCAACATGGCCAGTTGTCGATTCCCGTTCCGGCGGTAGCGCACATTGCAGAAGCTGCGGGCATCGCGCTTCACATCACCGAAACAAAGGGCGAAATGGTTACACCCACGGGGGCCGGCATCGTCGCAGCTCTGCGGACACAAGAAACACTCCCCGCAGGCTACAAAATTTTAAAATCGGACATAGGTCTCGGCAAGCGCGATTTCGGGCGTGCAAACTTCTTGCGGGCACAAATCATCGAGGACTCCGCAGGCGACAAATGCGGCGACGCAACATCCAGTGCCACAGGCTGCACCCCCGCAGATTGCAACGTTTTCCAGATTGAAGCGAACATCGACGATTCCACTCCCGAAGAACTGGGCTACGCCATGGACAAACTCTTCGAAGCAGGCGCCCGCGACGTCCATTTTATCCCCTGCTACATGAAGAAAAACCGCATGGGCACTCTCCTGTGCGCCCTCGCCGACAGCGAGCACCTGGCTGCCGTAGAGAAAGCGATTTTCTTACATACATCGACCGTCGGCGTGCGCCGTTTCCCCGTAGAACGCACCTGCTTGGCCCGCAGCATCTTCGAAGTCGAAACAGAATTCGGCAAGGTTCGCGTCAAGAAGTCCGTCCTAGGCGATATCGAAAAAATCAAGCCCGAATTTGATGACCTGAAAGCATGCGCCGACAAGGCGGGCGTTCCCATCCGCGAAATCCAGAAAGCGGTCGAGAAGAAACTGCACTAAAAGCGAGTTGTCAAGCCGCAATTTTGTATTTTACTTTACATGGAAAGTTTGAGCAAAAAGTTTGAAAAACTGAAAAACCTCTTGCGCGAAATGGACCGCGTCGCCATCGCATTTTCTGCCGGCGTAGATTCCACGTTCCTAGCAAAAGTCGCTCACGACGTGCTAGGTGACAACATGGTTGCTTACACCGTCCAGGCGGGAATGGTCCCCGAGCGCGAAATCGCATTTTCCCGAGAGTTCTGCAAGTTGCACGGAATCCCGCAACAGCTGATAGAAGTTGACGAAATGCAGGTAGAAGGCTTTGCCGAAAATTCCAGGGAACGTTGCTACTTCTGCAAGCGCAACCTGTTTTCGAAAATTACAGAACGCGCAAAGGCCGCAGGATTTTCAATCGTCTGCGAAGGCAGCAATGCCGACGACATTCACGATTACCGCCCGGGAATGCGCGCCCTCCAGGAACTAGGCATCAGGAGCCCCCTCCTGGAATGCGGACTCACTAAAGCAGACATCCGCGAACTTTCGCACCAACTGGATTTACCCACATGGGACAAGCCTTCCTTCGCCTGCCTCGCAAGCCGCATCCCTTACGGAGAAGCCATTTCTAGGGAAAAACTTTCCATGGTATCAAATGCGGAGCAACGGCTTTTTGAAATGGGCTTCAAGCAGTTCCGCGTGCGCCTGCATGGTAACCTCGCACGCATCGAGGTGTTGCCGGAAGATTTCGACAAGGTTCTAGAAAAGCGCGACCAAATTCTCGCGGCCTTCAAGAAAATCGGATTTACCTACATCTCGCTAGACCTGCAGGGCTTCCGCAGCGGCAGCCTGAACGAGACTTTAGCCACAAAGTAATTTTAGGCGTTTTTACAAAAAAAAACTTGTGATTTTAGGCAAGATTGGGAATTTTTATGGCCGGTCAACGAACAGTTCGTCTAGGCAGACCGTAACGGGAATGGCCGAAGCGTATGAATTGTCCTTTAGCCCAAAGGTCGTTATAAGCGTCGGCATCACGGTTCGTCGTTTGGCAACCAGTTCCTTGAACATCCCGACCCTGTTCCTAACCTTCAAATCTTCCCCCTTTTGTAAGGAGTATTCGTGGTCGCAGTATTTGATTTCGCAAACATTGAACACCCTGTCGGCGCGTTCGATAATCAAGTCGACCTGCACCCCGCTCCCATCTTCCTGATGCCGCCAGCAATAATATTCCGTCGCGATTTTATCTATTCCAAGAGCAACCTTGACCTGTTCAATGTGTGAATAGCAAACCCGCTCAAAGGCAAGCCCCATCCAGTTATTTACGGGAGGCGTATTCAGGTGGTGGCTCCAGTAATGGGGGTCGGTCGTCCGGCCGACGAACTGGTTTTGAAACATCACGAAAAAATCCACCAGTTGGTAGATGCCGCCGTTTTTCTTTATCTTGTCCCCCCGGGTCCGGTAATAACGCACGAAATCGCATTGAACCAGGTCGTCAAGAATTTTGCTCAAGTGCCCGTTGTTCTGAACGCCCAACTCATTTGCAATCTCTTCGCGGGTCAGTCCCGATTTCTTTTTGCAAAGGGCGTTTATAATGGAAACATGCCCTTCGGGATTTCTAAAGAGAGAACTGAAAAGGCGCTTGAATTCGTTCCGCAATTTAGCATCTGGCGAAAAAAACAGCCTATCAATGCCCTGCGCACAACTTTCGCGGGCTTGCAGTAAATCCAGATAGTAAGGGATGCCGCCCAACGCCATGTAGATTTGCAAAATGGAAAGCCTGTCCCACAGGATTCCCTTGGCTTCGAGATATTTTTCCGTCTCGGACAAGGTGAACGGACGGATGTGGAATTCATGCGTAATGCGATTGTGCAAGCCGCCATGTGAGTCGATAAGGTTCCTTATCATCCAGGTCGTGGCACTGCCGCAGACAATCAGCATGACTTCGGGATGGACGGAACACCAGTTGTTCCAAAAATGCCCCAGCGCTTTTATGAAGCCAGATTTGTGCGTGTCAAAACAAGGGAGTTCATCGATAAAGATAACGCTGCGCTTTCCCTTTTTGAGTTTAAAATTCAAAAGTTCCTGAAGCCTAGAAAACGCATCAAGCCACGTGGATGGCATAGACCCCTGATAGCCGATCTCGCGCAAGGCGAACACAAAAGCGGCCATCTGCTCGTGCAAAGAACCTTCCAGAATTCCTGTCACCTTGAAAGAAAATTCATTGCCGTATTTTTGGTCTATCAGATACGTCTTGCCGACCCTACGTCGGCCGTACAGGGCGATGAACTCCGGCTTGCCAGACCCGTAGATATCGTTCAGTTCCTTAATTTCCTTGTTTCTACCAATGATATTCATACCGTTAAAATACATTATTACCGGGCTAAAGTCAACACAAAATTCGATTTTTAGCCCACAAATAGCACATTATCGAGCTAAAGTCTGTAAAAAACATCAAGTTTAGCCCACTATTGGGCGTTCCCCGGCCCCAACTTGTCATCCCCGCGAAGGCGGGGATCTCCCAGCGTCGAAGGGGCCGGGGCGGGTGCTGCTCTATATTGGCGCAGGGCTCGTCATCGTCATCAAGGCCCCCTCGTTTTTCCGAGGGAGCCTTTTTGACGACATGTCCGTTTATTTCACGAAAATGGCGAGAAGTTTACGTGCTTCTTCACCTTCGACAAAACGGATTTCACCTACGTTATGGTACTCGAATCCCGAGAACTGCTGCAATTGCAGTGCCGCAAATTCGCGGTCCTGCGAATAGCAAAGATTCAGCCGGTAGTTTCCATTGTCGCTTGTTTTAGGCCGCCCCTCTCTTTG
>JAFWRL010000327.1 GCA_017520105.1 Fibrobacter sp. | reverse complement strand
TTATTAGTCAATAGTCAATGGTCATTAGTTATGAAGGGAGATGCCCGATCAAGTCGGGCATGACAGGTGCGTGGTCTTAGGCGTGTCATCCTGAGCGAAGCCGAAGGATCTAGTTAAGTTTATTGTTTGCAATTGTAAGAGGGCGACTGCGGCGGACATGACAGAACTTTTTATTTGATGTATCTATATTTTCCTTAAATTTATATATATTGAGTATAAATGCTGTATTAAGGAGTATGGATAAAACGCCTATTTTATTCATAAATGAACGATTAAAAAGGAGGAGTGAAATGAATTTTTTGAGGATTGCGGCGACGTTAGGATGTCTTCTTTGTGTTGCTTGTTCGGACAGCGGAAAGTCAAATCCGTCAAGCAGTGTGGTGAACGATGCGGATAAATCCAATATAGTGTATTCCTACGTGAAGGTGAAAAATTATAATAGCGGGCCTTATGCTATTGATACGTTTACGATTGCGTCGAGATATTTCAATTGCGATATTCAAGACTCGAATTTTGAATGCCGGTATATTGATTTTTGTCATGAAAAGCGCAATGAAAAATTTCCTGCCGATGCGGATACGGTTCGTTTGAACTATGGTGAAAATCGGGTATCGAATTTTTCGTTCGAAGTTGAAGTTCCTAAAATTGATATGGTCGCATTGCGAAAATTTTTTGCAGAGCTTCGTTTGCCTCCATGTGCTGTGTTGAAGGATTCCGTCTTTTCGAATTACTCGTTCGAGGCGAAAGGCTTGCCTGAAAACATATCTTTGATGAATGAAAAAATTGAAGGCTTTGATTGGATTTCAAAACATACAATGGATTCGATAAACGCTTCGTCGGAGAATAGCGTGGCTTTAATTCGTGCGGATAGATGCGCGGAGGAACGGTTCCCGCCTGATTCTATAAAGTTGTTTGCAAAATGTGAAGCGAGAAGTTCATGTAAAATGCCGGTTGTATATACTGCATCTGTGAAAGAGAATCCACCTAAGGTATGTTATACAAAGATTGATAAAAAAACAGGAATCGAAGAAGATGTTGGAACCGTCGATGGTTACTTGAAAATGACCAAAGATGTTTTGATGGGTGGGTACTATACTCTTGTGAATACTCGAACGGAATCGTTTGTTTCTGATACAACGGTCAATTGGACGTTGATTTACGTTGATCAATATGGTCGCAGGGATTCTCTAGCGATGACGACCGTATTCAAAAAATAATCTATTCCGCTCTTTTACGCGGCACGAGCGTCATCCCGTTTGAACGGTAGTATTGAATGTCCGTGAGCACTTGGCCGACCCAGTAATGCTTTTGCGGGTCCTTGCGCCAGTTTTCGAACTTGTTGCGGTGTTCGGCGTCGGGATAGAATTGTGCAACGGCGTCGGCGAGCGTGGGCGATGCGGCGAGCGTTTTTTTGAGGCGTCGGGCGCCTATGTCAATTTGTTCTAAGCCTTTGCCTGTGTCCAGTGCCAAGAGTCCCGACGTGTTGTTTTTGCCCTGGTAGTTCATCTGGAATCCGGATGTGTGCTGGATGATGGACATGAGGACTGCGGGGTCCGTGCGTTCGCGGAGACATGCTTCGAGGACAGGGAGGTTGCAGAGATGTTCGTTGTCCCAGGGCTTTCCGAGGTAGGTGATTTTCAGCGTGTGGTCTGTGTCTTCGGAAATGATTTCGATATCGTAACGGGGGCCGAGATCGCGCTGTAGTGCCTTTATCAGGCGGATGCCGCGATTCTTGAATTGTTTGTAGCCAATCATCTTGATTTGGAGTGTATCCTTGATTGTTTCAAGAATGGGGGTCGTGGGTCGCGTAACAACGAGATTGTAGTTGTTGATGACGGTGGGGAGAATGTAGGCTAGTTCGGGGGCTGCGCTGTCGAGATCGCAGTTCATGTCGATGATGAGTTCACCCTGATTGCAGAGCTTCTGGATGGCGGAAGTGGTGTACTTTTGGTATTCGAGTTGCTCGTTGATGGTGGGGCGGGGGTCTTCTTCGGGGTGCGTTGCGTAAGCGGTCGCTATTGCCGCAATCCCGAGAATCCATACGATGATGGCTAGCTTTACTTTGATGTTTCTCCAGAGAATACGGATAACCGCACGACCTTTTTTAGTCATGCAGATACAGATTAGCCAAATTAAGGCGAGCGCTGTCCAGAGAAGGATTAGGTTCACTTGTTATTTGGATGGTTGTTTTGCTTGCGGTTTGACAGGACTTGGTGTTTTGAACTTGTTCGAGAATGCAGTGATGGATTCGCTGGCTTTCTTGATGGTCTTGATGGTGTTTGCCGTGCTGTCGAACTGCGTCTTGATGGCGTCCTGGACGCTATTGAACATTTGTGTAAAGCAGAACAGGTCGTCCTTGGATTCGTTAAACTGTTTGTAGATGTTGCGGAGGGCGACGAGGTTCGCGGTCTCGCGTTCCAGGGATACCTTGATTTCTTCGGTTAAGACGGCACTGTCGGCTTTCTTTTGCTCGATGATTTCAGGGGCGTTCTCCATCAGGATGTATGTCGGGAGCGAGCCGAATTCTTCGAATTTGACGGGCGTGTTGCTGTTACTTGATTGATTGACGGAACTGCGGAGCCCTCTTGCACGGACCTGCGGGTCGATGGATATGGTGCAGTTGGATGTGCCGTGGTAATTGCAGAGTACACGCTTTTCGATTTGGCGGAGCTCGTTGTACGGATTGAAATCGATGTCAGTTTCGATGTATTTGAGCGGTGCGTAAATCGGTACGGATTCGCCTGCAACGGTGATGCGGTAAGCAAGGCATTTTTCGCCGTTGAACGGTTTGGTCTCGTACAAGTTGTTTGAACTGTTGACGAGGTGGTTGACGCGCATGAGCAGGTCGTCGGCATCGTAGGGCTTTTCGAGAAGGCTTGGCGAGTCCTTGTATAGCTGCGTCATGAGAATTTTGCGGTAGCTCTCGGAAATGGCCGTGTTCGATGCGCTGCGTCCCCAGATGGAAGTTCCGAGGAAGAACGTGTCGATGAGTTTTGTTTCGGTACGTCCGTTGAGGAACGCGATGGCCTTGATCATGTTGGAGAGCGCGAGCCACTTGCGGATGGGAACAAAGACTCCGTTGTTCGTGCAGGTCTCCGCGACTTTGCCGATAACGGCAAGCGTGTTCGGGGAGAGTGTAATCTTGCTGATTTCCGCCATCCATTTGGCCTGTTCTTCGGCGCTGATGGCGAGCTCCGGCGGAACGGTGACATCGCTATTTCCGTCGTGAATTTGGATGAGCTTGCAAAGGGCTTCGGAAGAGATGTTGTCTGGGAGCATGATGGTAAGTGTAATCTGGTCGCTTACTTCAGATCTGCAGAGAATGGATTCGGGCTTTTGGTCGCCCAAAATGATGATGGAACAGTTTTCGTGGTCGTGGATGACGATTTGAAGGGCGTTCTTGATTTCTTCGTCGTTCGGCGAGAAGTTGTCGAAAACGATGATGTTGTAATCACTGAAGTCTTCGGGGAGGTGTTTCTGCTTTTTGCCGAGCCTTAAAATCTTTGGGTTTTTGAATGCGCTCGAAATTCTGCGGGTAAAGAGGGAGCTTCCGCAACCGGCACGACCATACAGATAGAAGGGCTCCTGGATAAGGGCCGTGAGGAACGCCAACTGTACGTAGTATTCACGTTCGGGGATGTTTTGTGTGATTATCTGAAGGATTTCGGAAATTCTTTGACGCAGATTCATGAATTTTCTCCCTATAATTGCACTATAAAAATACAATAAAAAAGGGAAATGTTGCCGAAGCACTGCTGAGAATGCGTGTTATGAAGGCCTTGCTTGAGAATTCAGGGCTTATAAGGTCTGTGTGCTAATTGCTTTGTCAATTATTTCTTGAGCTTTTTTCGATAGGGTGATTTTTTGTACGGTGACGTGAAGCTTTGGATTGGTGAGGAATGGTTGCGGTAGCCTGCATGCGTCTTTTTGCGAAATCACGACGTGCTTGCCTTGCGAGAGCTCTGCTTCGATGACTTGCGTGAATTGTTTGTCATGGTCTGGACGGATAATCGTTTTTTCGATGTTTGTGCCGAAGGTGCGGAGGTCTTCGATAAAGCGCTCGGGGGAACCGAGTCCGCAGATGGCTGTTGCTGTAAGGGACTCTCCGAGGATGTAGTTTGTTAGTGATTCGATGGAGAAGTGGATGTCGGGAGTGGAACCGTTTTTGCCGTAGCAGTCGAGGTGGACGATTTGACCATTGAGGTGGTCTTGTTGCAGACTGCGGCATTTACCTGCGGGTAAAAGGTCCGAGATGGAACGGGGCGGCTCTTGCCAGTCGAGGCAAACGGTGCTGGCGCCAGTGAAGCGGGAATCTTCGAATCCGTCATCGCATAGAATGATGTCGAAATGGCCTTGAATCTCCATGGCGGTGGCGTAGCGGTTCTTTGTTGCAATGACGGTTGCGCCTAGCGGTTTGAGTTCCTGTTGTAGCAAGGCGAATTCGTCCCATGCGTCACTGTGGCAGAGAACGGCGACATTTTTTCTTTGTTCGAGAATCCGCTTTGCAAGCCAAATAGTAAAAGGAGTTTTGCCAGCTCCGCCTGTCAAGTAACTCCCGACGATAAAGACGGGTATGCGGAGTGGAGGCTGTGGACGCAGGAACAGCTTATGGTGAAGCTTGTAGCCGATTCGGTATAGCGCGGAAATGATAAGGGTTAATGGCTTCGTTATGGGTGACATTGCAATGCCTTAATGCATGTCATGCATGGCGTTACAGGCAGTTTCTCTTTTGTTGTAAATAGAGGTCGGCGAGGACGAGTGCGGCCATGCTTTCGACAATCACGGGAGCGCGGACGGCGACGCAAGGATCGTGCCTGCCTCTGGCGGCGAGTTCGCCGTTCTCGTGACCGCGACCGGCGGTCTTTTGCAGCTGCGAGATGGTGGCTGTCGGCTTGAACGCCATGCGGCAGTAAATCGGCTCTCCGTTAGAGATGCCGCCAAGGCTACCGCCTGCGTTGTTGGTGCGTGTGCGGTAGGTGTCTCCTTCGCAGTAGATTTCGTCGTTGTGCTCGCTGCCGTGCATGCGTGCGGCGGCAAAGCCGCTACCGATTTCGAAACCTTTGCAAGCCGGGATGGAAAGCATCGCCTGGGCAAGCAACGCGTCGAGCCTGTCGAATACCGGTTCGCCAAGTGCGACGGGCGGATTCTTGACGAGGAGCGCGACGGTCCCGCCAACGCTGTCGCCCTTGGACTTCGCCTCCAGGATGGCGTTTTCCATCTTGGCGCTGGCGTCTTTGTCCGGACAGCGGACGGGGGATGCTTCTATCTGTTCAAGTGTGAGCCCGCTCACATCTGGGGCCGGGCAATCGACTTCGCCCACGGAGGTGACCCACGAGAGGATTTCCGTATTGGCGACCGTCTTCAGGAAAGCCTTGGCGACAGCGCCTGCAGCGACGCGACCGATGGTTTCGCGGGCGGAACTTCTGCCTCCGCCACGGTAGTCGCGGAATCCGTACTTGAGGTCGTAGCAGAGATCGGCGTGCCCCGGTCTGTACCATTTGGCGATTTCAGCATAGTCGTTGCTGTGCTGGTCTTCGTTAAAGACGACGAACGAAATGGGCGTACCGGTGGTTTTGCCTTCGAAAACGCCTGAAAGGATCTTGACTTGGTCCTTTTCGTTGCGGGGGGTGGTAAGTTTGCCTTGCCCCGGGCGCCTGCGGTTCAGTTCTGCCTGAATCATTTCTTCGGTGAGTGGAAGACCGGCTGGGCATCCATCGAGGACGGCGCTGACTGCCGGACCATGGGATTCGCCCCATGTCGTAACTGCAAAAATCTTTCCAAATGTGCTTGACATGTGATAAAATATAGATACTGGGGCAAAAAAACTTTTTTTTTGGTGAAAATTTTGTTTAGTGGGAAAAAGTTTACTATCTTTTACATTGATATAGGAGCCGATAGAGGAGCCAACCGTGTCTAGATTTGCTGTCATCATTACTTTTTTGATTCTTGTGCTTTCGCTTGGTGCGCAGGCGCAGTCTCAGAATAATTTTGCAGGCATCCCGTTTGGTTCTACCCGCGAGGCCGTCATCGAAGAGATCATGAAGAAGGGTTACGAACCTTACGGTCAGACCGGTATCGGCGAACGCGTGGTAATTCCTGTTTACATGTTCGGCGAACTGCCTGTTCAAGTCGATTTCATTTTCAACAAGAACGATAAGTTCTACGCCTTCGAAATCCGTACAGGCCGTGTCGAACGCGCCCGTCTGGGCAAGACTTTTGAAGCGGTTGCGTACATGTCCGACCAGTTTACGCTGAAGTATGGCAAGGCATCGGGCAATCCGGCTATTAGCGAACTGTCCAGCCTTAAAGAAAATGTGCACAACTTCTACCAGGAATGGTTCTCGGTCAAGACGCTGAATGCCTATACTGCTGTGGTGCAAAAGGGCAATCGTTTTTATGCTGTCGGTTCCGTGACGCATCGAGTGCTCGCGACTGAACCTGAGAAACGCAGTGTCCGCGAAAAGGCTCCCGAAGCGGCGGCTTTCTAAGTCTTTGGTAAATTACAGTAATGTTTGACGGCTCGTATGAGCCGTTTTTTTGTGGACTGGTTTTAAAAAATTTTCTTTAGGAAGGGTACTTTTTCATCTTTTTTTAGAATATTTATAAAAAAGGGTTTTATCCCTTGACAATTATTTGAAATAATTTTATATTTGTAATGATTACAAAATCAACAACAAATTATACAAAGAATTTCTAAATCAAAATCCGCTTAGCGGAAAGGAGAAAATATGAAGGTCTGGGTTTGCAAAGTTTGCGGTTACGTCCACATGGGTCCGGAAGCTCCGGATGAATGCCCGCAGTGCCATGCACCGAAGAGCAAGTTCTTCGAAAAGGTCGAACAGCCGGCGGCAGGGAAGATTGTCTGGGCTGACGAACACAAGATCGGTGTCGCTCAGGGCTTGGATGCCGAAGTGGTGCAGGGACTCCGCGAGAACTTTGCGGGAGAATGTACCGAAGTGGGCATGTACCTTGCGATGAGCCGTCAGGCAGACCGCGAAGGATTCCCGGAAGTTGCTGAAGCTTACAAGCGCATCGCTTTCGAAGAAGCTGAACACGCTGCCAAGTTCGCTGAACTTTTGGGCGAAGTGGTCTATGCGGATACCAAAAAGAACTTGGAACTTCGTGTTGCCGCCGAAGCAGGTGCTACCGAAGGCAAGCTTGCTCTCGCCAAGCGTGCCAAGGAACTCGGCTACGACGCCATCCACGATACTGTTCACGAAATGTGCAAGGACGAAGCCCGTCATGGTGGCGCGTTCCAGGGTTTACTTGGACGTTACTTCAAGTAATGTTTGAGGTGTAAGGAGCGGTTCTCGAAAGGGAGCCGCTTTTTATGAAATACGGTGTGGGTTGATTATGCAGGAATCGGCAATTATACTTAAAGAACATGGCGTCAGGCCGTCTTTGCAGCGGGTCTGTGTTTTCCGCTATTTGAGGAGTGTCAAGACGCACCCGACGGTTGATGAAATCTACACGGCGCTTTTGCCGGAATACCCGTCGCTTTCACGGACGACAGTCTATAATACGCTTGAACTTTTGATAACAAACGATTTGGCGATTTCGTTGGATTTTGGCGACGGTTTTTTGCGCTATGATGCGGACTGTTCGCCGCATTGCCATTTCAAGTGCAAGGGGTGCGGCAAGGTGTTCGACGTGTTCGTCGCACCGCCGGATTGCACAAAAATTGTCCCTGCCGGTTTTACCTTGACAGGGACTTCTCTCTACATGTTCGGACTTTGCGACAAATGTTCAGTCGGTAAGGGAGGTGCCCGCTTACTTCGACTTCGCTCAGCACAGGCTCCGGCGGGCATGACATCAGAAAATTAATCTTTCAATTTATCGAGTGCTTCGTTCGGGCCGATGAGGAACAGCACGTCGTCTTCTTGCAAGATGACGTCTGCAATGTTACCGATTTTGGGCGTGGGTTCCTGCGGGTCGCGGATGGCGATGACCTGGACGCCGTATTTGTGCGTGAGTGACAGCGTCTTCAAGGTCTTTCCGATGAACATCTTCGGACAGACGAGTTCTACGATGGAGTAGCCTTCCATGAACGGGAGGAAATCGACCATGTTCGGGCGGTTGAGGCGTTCGGCAAGGCTTATGGCGGCGTCGCGTTCCGGGTGGAAGATGTCCGTGACGCCCAACTTTTCCAGAATGCTCGTGTGTGCGGCACTGCTTGATTTCGCGATGATGTGCTTGACTCCGAGTTCCTTCAAGTTCAGGATGGTGAGGAGCGACGCTTCGAGATCCTGGCCGATGCAGACGATGACGCTGTCCGCCTTTGTGAGCGACGGGATGGAAGCAAGTTGCTTTTTGCGGGTGCTGTCGGCGACGATGGCTTGCGAGACCATGCTTGAAATGTCCTGGATTTTTTCGGGATGCGAGTCGATGACCATGATGTCATGACCGAGTGATGTCAAGTGACGGGCAAGGTAGTTTGCCGAATTCCCAAGACCTATGATTACGAATTGTCTAGAAGCCATGAGCTAAATATAGTTATAGAGATTAGACGAGAGACGAAAGACGAGAGACGAGAGGTTGAAATCTAGGGGATAGACGAATGAAGAAATGGGAGAGGTAATAGACGTCGCACTTTCGTCTATTCAGCTAGCCCACCATCACGTCTTCTTCGGCGTACCAGGCGGTATCTTGAAGTTTGCCTGCAACAGCGGATATCAGGAACAGAGGCCCCATGCGTCCGATGAACATCACGCAGCAGATGACCATTTTACCGATGAAGGAGAGCTCTTCCGTGAGCCCCATGGAGAGCCCGCATGTGGCATAGGCGCTCACGACTTCGAAGAGTATCTTGAGGAACGAACTGGAGTTTTCGGAATAGCTTGTACCAGGCGGGATTTCGGTGCAGAGGAGAATCAGCGTGGCACCCGCGATGACTACGATAGCGGTGACGAAAATTCGAATAGCCTTGTCGATGGTGTTGTTCGGGATGGTGCGTCCGAGAACTTGGGTCTTTTCCCTGCCGAGGAGCCTGTTGATGCCGAGAAGGAAGATGACCGCAGCCGTTGTAATCTTGATGCCGCCGCCACAGCTACCGGGGTTTGCCCCGATGAACATGATGATGATAAAGATGAAAAGCGATGCGTGCGTAAGGTCGGGAATGTTGATGGAGTTGAGCCCTGCCGTGCGGCTCGAAAAAGTCATGAACAGGACGGACTGTGCGTTTTCGCCAAAGGTGTGACCGCTAAACAGGTTGTTCCATTCGGTGAACGCGAAAATCGCAGTACTTGCGGCGATGACGATAATCGTGCCGATTGTCGCAAGGCGGGTGTGCAGGGAGATGCGTCGGATGGTCTTGCTCTTGAAGTCGAAGATATAGCGCAGTTCCGTAATGGCAAGGAAGCCGAATCCGCCTGCAAGTACGAGGATGCAGGTGGTGATGTTCATGATAGGGTTGTACTGGAAACCGATGAGCGAGTCGGGGAACAGCGTGAACCCCACACCGCAGAAGGAGCTGACCGCTTGGAATAGTGAACAAAATATGCGGTCGTAGAGTTCCATAGAATCAAACTGAGTAAAATAGACGACTCCGCCGATTGCTTCTAGAACAAACGTAAACGGGATGACAGCCTTGAGGATGCGGCCTGTGTCGATGTTCCCTTCTTGTGTGAATTCGGAGAGGAATATGGACTGGTGGCTAAATCCTGGATGCATTCCTGCAAGCAAGATAATCGTTGTAGATGCCGTCATGATGCCGAGTCCGCCAAGCTGCATGAGGATGACTAGGAACCAAAGTCCGGTGTGCGTAAACGTGGTGGGAATATCGACAACAGAAAGCCCGGTGACGCACACGGCGGACACGGCGGTGAAGAAAGCGTCGATAAGGCTTAAGGGACGTGCGGCCGCCTGGGGCAAACTAAGGAGCGCAGTACCGATAGCTATGAGCAGAAGATAGGCGAGCACCACCAGCATGATGGGATTCGCCTGGGTCCTGGTTTTGAAAACGTTCTCGGAAACGGTATCCGCGAGCATTTGGTACTTTGAACGTAACATGAAATGGAATTTAGTAAAGTTGAATGAACGTTTTTCGCTTGAAATGGAAAAGGACCTCGCCTGCATAAGCAAGCAAGGTCCTTTGTGTAAGGAGGAAATTCTAGTGATTAATCTTGGACGCAGCGCACGCTGAAGCGCTTTGCCTTCTGATCAACTTGGAAGAACAGGCG
>JAFWRL010000326.1 GCA_017520105.1 Fibrobacter sp. | reverse complement strand
TGCGCCATCTCCGAAGCTGTGGAAGCAGCCGTGGAGCAGCCGGGTTACCGCTACGTTCTCGGGTCCGTACTGAACCAGGTGCTGCTGCACCAGTCCGTCATCGGTCTCGAAACGAAGGCCGCCCTCGACAAGATTGGCGTGAAGGCCGACCTCATCATCGGTTGCGCCGGCGGTGGTTCCAACCTCGGTGGTCTCGTGAGCCCATTCGTCGGTGAAAAGCTCCGTGGCGAAGCCGACTACGACATTCTCGCCGTTGAACCGGCAAGCTGCCCGAGCTTCACCCGCGGTAAGTACGCCTACGACTTCTGCGATACCGGCAAGGTCTGCCCGCTCGCCAAGATGTACACGCTGGGTTCCAGCTTCATCCCGTCTGCCAACCACGCCGGTGGCCTCCGCTACCACGGCATGAGCAGCATTCTCTCTGAACTCTACGATCAGGGCCTGATGCGTGCAACGTCCGTCGAACAGACGAAGGTGTTCGAAGCCGCCAAGCTCTTCGCCCAGACCGAAGGCATCCTCCCGGCTCCGGAATCCAGCCACGCCATCCGCGCGACGATCGACGAAGCCCTCAAGTGCAAGGAAAACGGCCAGACCAAGAACATCGTGTTCGGCCTCACCGGCACGGGTTACTTCGACATGGTTGCCTACCAGAAGTTCAACGACGGCGAAATGAGCGACTACATCCCGACGGATGAAGACATCGCGAAGAGCCTCGCCCAGCTGCCGCAGGTTCAAGGTTAATCCGCCTCAAGGCATTAAAAATCCTCCGAGCAATCGGAGGATTTTTTTTATGCTGAAAAATGCCTTGATTTATTTTCGGGGTGATTTTTATGATAACGTTTTGAAGAAACTGCTATTTACTAGATTTTTCTCGTCTATGAATAACTGTCCCCATTGCGGCGCCGAGCTGAAAAAAGGCGCAACCTTCTGCCCCCACTGCGGGAGCGACAAAAACACCGGCTGGAAAGAAGGTGCTGAATACAGCGACCTCGACCTCCCCGACTACGATGAAATTATCGAGAATGAATTCGGTGATGACCCAAGCAGCCCTTACGGAAAAAAGAAAACGGCGAACCCGTTCGGCATTATCGTAGCCACCATCATTGTGATTGCATTCGTTGCGGCTATGATATTGTAGGAATCCTAAAAAGAAGAGAAATGACGATTTGCGACACTCAGCTCACCGCTCACACCTCTAAGGTTTCTTCAAGGCGTTTAAGACTTGCAGCCGCTTCAGTAAAATCGTAATCTTCAACCTGATTATGCAGCTTTTGCAAGATTTTCTCTTGTTCCTGCGTGAACATGATTTCTTCCAGCGAATCGAGAATCCGCTTGCAAAGCGTCGAAGAGCACGATTCAACGGCGGGTTTGAGTTCTTCAATGGCCGTCATTAATTTTTTCGTCGCTTCAGGGTCGATGTGCTTAATGATGACAGCAGCGTTGGCCTGTTCCTCGGCGATATTCTGCATGACAATCTTCAAGTCGTCAAGGAGTTCTTCTAAAGCCTTCTCGAACGCCATAAAATCGGTATAATTACGTTCCTTTTTAAGCAGAGAATTTTCGAGAATATGTCCAAGTGTCTGCACATGGTACGAACCGATTGTGCCACAAAGACCTTTAATCGTATGGATATTACGAGTCAGTTCTTCAAACTCGGAATTTTCAAAAGCCGTCCTCAACTTCTGCACCTTGCCATCGTAATCGCGGACAAATCCCTGCAATATCTTGAAGTACAAGTTGCGGTTGTCGTTCGAATGATACAGCCCAGCAGCGGCATCAAAATGGCGAACCTTCTGGAACAACGAAACAGTACTGTCATCGCTACTCGTGGGTTCCGCTTCCGGTTCATTCGATGTTTGAACAATCGATGTCTTTTCGGCAACAGGCAAGTACTTGGCGAGTTCTGCAAACATTAATTTCGGGTCTATCGGTTTAGCGATATACGAGTTCATTCCCGCTTTAAGGCAGTCGTCCTTGTCCTTCTGGAACGCCCTTGCACTCATGGCTATAATCGGTACCTTCTTGAAATACTCGTCTGGACGTTTGCGAATTTCAGCAGTCGCATCAAGACCGTTCATGACCGGCATCTGGATATCCATCAATACCAAGTCAAAAGCATCTTTCTTGAGCAATTCTAGCGCGATTTTACCATTTTTCGCCACCATCGTCGTAAGCCCGACGCTGTTCAAAAGCGATACCGTCAACTCCTGATTCATTTCGTTGTCTTCGACCAAAAGTATTTTCGCTTCCTTAAAGAAGACCTTGTTCTTTTCGGTCTTGACCGTCTTTTGATACGTAAGATTTTCGCCCACGGCTTCTTGCATGGCACTCAGCAGAGAGCTTATCTGTAACGGTTTGGCCACACAACTGTTGTAGCCCATTTCTTCGGCAAGGTGGTAATTCCGTTCGTCAAAATGGATGGGGTGCATCAAGACTTTCGGAATCTTTTTCATCTTGAACGGAAGTCCTTGTACAAAGTCAAAACCATTTAGAATCGGCATCTGGAAATCGACAATGAAGAGATCATACGGCGTTTCGCCCGCCTCGTCATGAGCCTGAATCAAGTCCAAAGCCTCGTCAACAGAACCTGCTTCTTCCACCACACAGCGTAACTTTGTCAGATAATGCCGCAGCACATCGCGAAGTTTATCGCAATCATCGACAAGCAGGACATTCATATTCCTGAACGTCGAAACAGATTTCCACTTAGGGACGCTTGCCTGCTGAGCAATGGGCAAAGTCAATGTAAAGTAGAACCTGGAGCCCTTGCCATATTCGCTTTCAACTTTAAGTTCACCGCCCATGAGTTCCACAAGCGATTTAGAAATGACAAGTCCAAGTCCTGTTCCGCCGTATTTACGCGTAATGGAACCGTCCGCTTGAGTAAACGCCGTGAAAAGCCCGCTCAGTTGCTCGTTCGTCATACCGATACCCGTATCGATGACGCTAAACGAAAGCTTTACGTTATTTCCAATAACTTGTTCGCTCTTTATTTGAAGTGTAATGCTTCCGCTTTCGGTAAACTTAGTCGCGTTGTTGATGAGATTCGTAAAGATTTGCGAAAGGCGCAGCGGGTCGCCCATCAACACTTCCGGAATTTCAGGGTCCATATCGACAATCAGCTCAATCGGCCTTTCGGCAATTCGGATTTCGGCAAGCGTCGTCACCTCGTTGATGACATGCTGCAAGATAAGCTGCGTGATTTCCAGTTCCTGCTTCTTGGCTTCAATTTTCGAGAAATCCAAGATGCTGTTGATAATCCGGAGCAGAGATGTCGCCGCATGGCTGATACGTTCGACAAAGCCTTGCTGGCGTTCATCCAGTTGCGTTTCCTGAATCAAGTGCGCCATGCCAATAATCGCGTTCATCGGCGTGCGAATTTCGTGGCTCATGTTAGCGAGGAACTCACTCTTCGCCTGCGTCGCCTGCTCCGCAATTTCACGGGCCGCGACCACTTCCGAAATATCAATCATCGAAAGCATATAGCCGACAACGGAATCCTGAACCTTGAGCGTACAAGCCTCGCCACGGAACCACGTTTCCGTATGCGTATTCAGCGTCTGCAACATGAACGTATCTTTCCAGACGCCTTGTTCGTCAAATGTATTTTTCAAGGACTCTACAACTTTTTCAGGCATCCCGCAACTTGGCAATTTTTCAAGCGACTGGCCAATCACGTCTTTCCAATCGACAATCAAGTAATCAGTCAGTTGCTTCGACATGTACATGACTTTGCGGTTCTTGTCAAAAATAACGAGGATGGAATTACCCGCCGAAAGCATGATCGTATCGAGAATCGTATCCTTCTGGATTCCGCTCGTTTCATCGGAAATGAGGAACAGATAACGTATGGAGCCATCGTCCTCGACTAGGAACTGGAAAATGACTTTCCACCAGGCGTCTTCACCCGTGCAACTTTTAACCGGTATGATGATTTGCCGTTCGCTGGCGTGCATTTTTCCACCTTTCGAAACTTTATAGACAAACTTTTTGAACTGTTCGGAATGGAAGAATTTCCAGAGAATTTCTCCACGGATATCATCACCTTTATTAAAGAATTCCGCAATATAGGCGCTTGCATGCAAAATGTCAAACGTATCGTTTGTAAGTATAATCCTGAAGTTGTCGCTTCCCAAAAGCGTTTCGAACATCGTACTGGAACTCACACTTTCATTCAAGTCTTTCTCGATAAAGAACTTGAAAAGGAAATGGACTATTAAGGAAGTAAGGAACATGAGCGCAAGAACGACAAGCGCCATCACCAAGACAATAGCGTGCAAGTTTTCCTGGACCATGGCGACAATCTTGTTTTTCTGGACAACATGGACCAGATAGAACGGGGCATTTTTCAACGGAGCCACCATGAACATCAACTTCCGACCGACAATATCGGTCTTCTCAAAACGAGTCACGCTATTGGCAACCATTCTGTCCAGTTTTATATTCTCTTGTACTAGACCTAAAAGATTCGCAACCGAATCCATCACGATTTTATGAAGGTTCGTCTCGTACGGGAAATACGTAAACAGGTTATCGTTCTCGGCCCCCACAAGCATCGTAATGCCGCCTTCGGTCTTTGCAAATTCGCCCATCAACAGACGAACCCTTTGCAAGTCGATATCCTCGGCTACAGCCCCCACAAAAGTTTCATCCTTATCCCACAACGGATAAGAAAACGTCATGACACGTTTTCTGGCCTTGTCGTTGATTTCAGGCCCCGTGATGGCAAGTCCCTTCCTACGCGACGCTTCCAGATACCAAGCCTTGGTCCTGAATTCCTTTTTACCTTCATCCAGCTTGAAGTCCCTTGCCGAAATGTATTTACCGTTCGTATTTCCGTAATAAGTATCGACAATATACGGAGACAGCTGGAGATTTTTTTTCAGGACCTTTTTAATATCGTTTTCTTTGGTATATTCGAGAATTTGCGGAACAGACTTGAACTGGTTTTCCAGTTTTGAGAAAAACAAATCGACATCCGTGACGACTCTATCCTGGAACTTCACGTCGGACGAACTGAACGAAGCCGAAATCAGCGTTGATTTCAAGTAATACGAAAAAACAAATACCAACGCGATGGTAAAGACTAGCATCGGTATGGTATAGACAATCGAAATACGCCAACTGAGATGCCGGCGTTTTTCATTTAGCGGGCTATGCGTCAATCCGAATTCACCTCGGAAGCATTATCTTTATACACTTCATAAATCTCGGGCAACTGCTCTGAAATCGCAAGGAACGCATCGACGACATCCGGATCGAACTGCGTCCCGCGACCCTTGATGATTTCCTGAACAGCCACCTTGTGCGGATACGGATCCTTGTAAGGCCTTTTCGACACGAGAGCGTCATAGACGTCGGCGACCGCCATGATGCGGGCCCCGATAGGGATATCGTCCGCCTTCTTGTGGTTCGGGTAGCCTTCGCCATTCCAGTGTTCGTGATGGCCCAAAGCCATATCCGCCGCAATCTTCACCATCGGACTGTCATGCAACTCCTTGGTCGCTTCGAGTAAGACATCGTAACCCATCTGCGGGTGCTGCATCATGATTTGGCGTTCATCTTGCGTGAGACTTCCCGGCTTACGCAAGATGCGGTCGTGGATGCCCACCTTGCCAATATCGTGAAGCGGGGCCGCCGTAGCGAGATTTTCGATGTATTCCGGAGTGATGACATTTTCGAATTTCGAATTTTTTCGAAGTTCTTCTGCAATGCGCTGGACAATAATCTGTGTACGTTTAATGTGCTCGCCCGTCTCGGGGTCGCGGTATTCCGCAAGGGCACCTAGACTTGTCAACATGACCTTCAACGTCTTACGCAAGTCCGCAGTCTTTTCGTCAACAAGTTCGTGCAGGTGGTCGCGCTGGAGTTTCAGTTGAAGTTGGTTCTTGATACGGAGTTTCACCAGTTCCGGAGAAAAAGGCTTTGTGATGTAATCGACAGCACCCAAATCCAGGCCGGTCTGTTCGCTGACACTGTCAGCTTTAGCCGTCAAAAAGATAACCGGGATTCCTTGCAGAATATCCTTTTGACGCATAATCCTCAAAGTCTCGTAGCCGTCCATTTCGGGCATCATCACATCGAGTAAAATCAAGTCGGGCTTAATCTTTTCCGTGAGCTCAATCGCCTTTTTTCCATTAAGCGCCACACAAACATCATAATCGTTGGACAGAATGCCTTCGAGCACCTCGATATTCGTCTTGGTGTCGTCAACTACTAGAATTTTTAAACGGGCTTGTTCCATAGTTATTAATATACGCTAATAAAAAGAAATATAACAACAGATTCTTTTTCAACTATAAAAATTAATTAGACAATTTTTTTTATTGACTTTTTTTCAAGACTTTAGCTCCTTTTTTGGGTGATTTTCATCATAGTTAAAAGTATATTTAGTTTGGTTCGTTGTAACTATTTATTAGTCAATTGATGGTAATTGTTTGGAAAAGGGTCATTAGTAAGGAGACCGTATGAAGCGTTTTTTATCATTGACAGCTCTATTAGCACTGGGCGCACAGGCTCAGGAAATTGTCGATAAGACCCCTTTCTGGGCGGCATTTGACGACCTTGAGCCTGCCGGCATCAACGACCTCTATAATGATTTGAACCTCCCCGACACCATGAAAAAGTACGGTCCTTTCCCGGTTACATGGGAAAGTTCCAACACTCTCTTTTTGGGGCACGACGGACGCATCAACGGGCGTTTTGTGGGCGAAAACAAGGAAGTGACCCTTACCGCAACGCTATACGACAACCAAAGTGTCCCCCCACGAGCCGAAAAAAAGGATTTCAAGGTTTCTATCCACGGTTTTGAGCCATACTCCAACTACCTGTTCGCATATTTCCCGGCAAACAACAACGAAAACATTTATTATGCGCTGAGCAACGACGGTTACAACTTCACCCCGATGAACAACGGCAAACGAGTCGTGGCCGCCGATACGGTAAGCATCAAGAAAGGGCTCCGCGACCCGCACGTGCTACGTGCGCCGGACGGCTGGTTCTACATGGTCAACACCGACATGAAGAGCGCCGAAGGCTGGGCAAGCAACCGCGGCATGGTACTCATGAAATCGCGTGACCTCATCAACTGGAAGCACAGCACGGTGCACTTCCCGGACAAGTACAAGGGCAAGAACTTCGCCAACGTGACACGCGTATGGGCCCCCGAAACCATCTGGGACGAAAATCACGTGAACAAGGACGGCAGCAAAGGCAGGCCGCTCGTTTATTACTCGCTGTTGACCAACGACGGTACCATCGCATACGATAAAGTATTCTTCAACTACGCCAATGAGGACTTTACCGACCTCGAAGGCGACCCGCAACACTTCTTCGACCGCGGTAAATCGACCATTGACATGGACATTGTCTATAATCCGGTTGACAAGCTATACCACGGATTCTACAAAAACGAGGGGGACGGCGGAATCTGCAAGGTGCAGGCCCAGACATTAACCACAGCAGATGGTAAGGCTCCGACTTGGTACAACCGAACCGGTGCACTACAACAGACAAACGAAGCCGTCGAAGGCGCCGGCGTGTTCAAGCTCATCAACCAGAATATGTGGGTGCTGATGTACGACTGCTACAACAACGGCCATTACCAGTTCACTAGCAGCACCGATTTAAAAACATTTAAGTTTATCCAGAACACAGAGACAAAAGGGGCATTTACGCCTCGCCACGGCACCGTACTCCCGCTTACCGCACAGGAGACTGCGGCTCTCATGAAGGCGTTCCCCACCCCGGACTTTGAGCCGAAGGTCATCGACATCCCCGATTCCATTGGCGTCTGCGATGGCAAGAAAGTTGTGGGCCCGTGTTCGCAGACCAAGATTATCCCATATGTGAAAGTCGGCGATGGCGAATGGAACGAAACGACCGATTTGAGAGTCAAAAAAGGCGCGACCATCACTTTTGGCCCGCATCCGTGGGACGGCAAAATCTGGAGCTGGGAAGGCCCGGACAACTTTAAATCGACCACCCGCGAAAATACGCTGAAGAACGTCGATGGCAGCAAGAGCGGCTATTACACCATCACTTATACAAACGAAACCGGTTGCAAGAGCGTCACCAAAATCAAGATGGTCGTTGATGATCCAGACAAACCTTATGTCGAACCAGACACGATAACGACTCACATTAGCGACCGCAAAATGCGCGAAAGCAGCAGGAATTTGCGTCTGAATCGCGACCCAGTCTATTTCGACCTGCTCGGCAACAGGCTCAAAAGCAAGCCGCGTAACGGGATGTATGTTATCAAGTGACGCGAACGCGTCATCCTGAACGAAGTGAAGGATCCAGTAAAAATTAGAACCCTGCGACTACCCTATTCAACTTTATAAACGCATTTACGGGGTCGGCATAATTCCAGATGCCGCCTAGCGAAGCCACGCCCGCAGGGGACATCTTCTTGAAATCCTCGACTGTATCCGTATCGACGCCACCCCACAGGATGACAGGCGTTTTTGCATTTGTACTGAACGAGGTCCCCAGCGTTTCGACAGGCTCAATTGCCGAAAGCGGCAACATCACCGGACCAACGAGAGCGCCCGCCACCCAATCCGGGAGCATAGCCGTTTCTTCGGCAGTTTTGCAATAAGCAATGCAGTTGACGCGTTTCCAGCTTTCGGGAACATCGCCCATGAAGCTTTGGGCATCGCACACGCAGCCGCGGACATCCAGCTGTTCGGCCAAGTCCGGCGTTCCGCGGACCCAGATGCGGTCACGCAGTTCCATCGGGAGCGACAGAAGCCAGCGTTCATAATCATTAAATGTGGCGCGGGAATTTCCGCCCCGTCCGCGTTTATCGAGAATCAGACGGGTGAGTCCACGGCGAAACATCTCTTCGATATCGTCGAATTCACCAGCAAAATCATCAGGGCATGTCCAAAGCCAAAGTCGCATATTATAGGCAGAACATAGAAAAAAAATGGCACAAAAAGAAGTCTCCGTCAGCGATTGCGAACGCAACGAACGGACAACGCAAACGGTTCATAGGTTTCGTCGTACGAGACGCCGGAGCTCCCATTTGCAAATACGACACTGCGTGCATTGAGGTTGCGCACTTCGTCTCTCATCCAGAAGTAAGCGTATTCGTCAAAATAACAGAAATACCCCATAAAGTAATAGCCACCTTGCAGATTCGCAATAAAGCCTAACGAAATTAAAGAATCGGAAGCTTTATCAAAGCCACCTACAGCGTCAATTAAGCTGTCGAAATCCGCTTTGGATGGGAGCATCCACCCTTCAGGACAAGCCGTCATAGCAGCATCCCACTGGTAAAGCCTCCCCTGCTTTTCGCAATACAAGGCACTATCATTGTAACACCCGGACCACATGCGAAGCGAATCATCAGCAAGGCTAATATCATTTTGTCCTTGATAATTGAGATTTTCCGCCATCCAGACTCGCCCGCCAATTTCGATGGTCCTGTAAGTACGCGAATCACGAGAATCCACAAGTACATTCGCACCGATCTCCGCTCCAGACGACGAATCGGAATCCGAGCATGCGTAAAGCACAGCGACAAGCAAGGCCAGAACGAATCTACTTACAAACATATTCATAAGTATAAAATAATAATTTCTAGTCTCTAATTTTAGTAGTTAATACATACCAGCTTGCTGTTATCGGGAATTGTCCTGTAAAAAATTCCTATTAACGAGTAGCTCTAAACTTGGAACTTTTCTATATTAACGCACGGATTGACGATTTGATGAACAAACCGCCACGTTCAACGAGGCAAAAAGATGGATTTAAAGATACTCCCTCAGCCAGACGATGTTACGTGCGGACCCACTAGCCTACACGCTGTTTACTCTTATCTTGGCTATAAAATACCCCTAAAAAAACTCATTTCAGAAATTGAATTTTTGGAAGAAGGTGGTACGCTCGGCGTTTTCCTCGGTATAGATGCCCTCAAGCGCGGATTCAAGGCAACAATTTATTCGTACAACTTGAAGATTTTCGACCCGACATGGAGCAAGCTCAAAATGCCGGAACTGCGCGAAAAGCTCGTCGCTTTACACAAGGCTAAACACGCTCCCAAGCTAAAGAAAGCGATTGATGCCTATATCCGTTTCATAGACTTGGGCGGCACCGTCGCCACGGCAGACCTCCGAGCCAGCATGTTCGAAGGCTATTTCAAGCGAGGCATTCCCGTTCTGTGCGGTTTGAGCGCCACTTACCTTTACCGTTCCCCCCGTGAATACACTAACGATAAAGACCAATCCGTCTTTGATGATATTCACGGCGACCCGATGGGCCATTTCGTTGTGCTTTACGGCCTCGACGAAAAGAAGCAATTCATGGTGGCTGACCCGGATTGTACAAACCCGATGGCAAATGGACCTTATTACAAAGTAGATAAGTTCCGATTGATTCACAGTATTTTACTTGGCGTCATGACTTATGACGGCAACATTCTTGTAGTGGAGAAAAAATGAGGAATACACCGGCACTGATGATTACCTGCGAACACGCGAGCAACGCTCTGCCGGATTTTGTCCTGCGCGCATTCCGCGAATACAACATCCTCGATGCTAGAAGCCTCGGCAAAGAGTCTAGCGACCGCTTTGGCATTCCCGACGAAATCCTCGCCTCCCATCGCGGATACGATATCGGCGCATACAAAGTATTTTCAAATTTGGTCAAGCGCTTAAGACCTGATTTTAACTGCGCCAGCCTGTTCTCGCGCCTTGTCATCGACATGAACCGCGGTGAGACCAGCACGAGACTTTTTTCGGAATTCACCACAAAATTGCCGAAGCACGTCAAAGCCCATATTTTCAAGCTTTGGCAGAAATACCGTGAAAAAATCGATAAGTTCGTTTCAGGCAAGATTCCCCAAAAATTGCGGGACAACCCAAAACGAATGCATGTCAAGGTCATCCATCTGGGCATCCACAGCTTTACGCCGGTTTTGAACGGAATCGAACGAGATACCGACGTGGGAATCCTTTACGACCCAAGCCGCCCCGCCGAAGCCAAGCTAGCGGACATACTCATCAAGAGCATCCACGAACGGGAACCGTCGCTCCGCATCCGCAAAAATTATCCCTACCTCGGCAAATCCGACGGCCTTACGACCACGCTTCGCCAAAAGTTCGGCCCCGCCTACGCTGGACTCGAGATAGAGATTAACCAAAAGCTGTTGGGATAACGCCAAGGGGGTTCCCACCTTGGTGGCCATGCGCACAAAGCACTAAAGTGCTAAGTGCTGTCCGCCCGATCAAGTCGGGATTGGCTGTCTCTTAACTTGTCATTCCCCGCTCCGACGGGGAATCTCCTTATTTATAGACTCTTATTTCAGTAATTTTTCAAAAATTCAATGTTCAAAAGCTTCAATCTTATTTAATTTTAAACGTGGATTTTTGCCCTTCATGCGTGTGCCGCACGCCGAAGGTGTATATGATCAGAATTTTTTCGAAAAAACCTAAAAACTGGAGATATCCATGGCAAAAAAGATGATTGCGTGTGACGGTAACGAAGCTACCGCTAACGTTGCGTTTGCGGTTAGCGAAGTCGCGGCAATTTACCCGATTACACCGTCTAGTCCTATGGCTGAGCACGCCGATAACTGGAGTGCAGCAGGCAAGAAGAATATTTGGGGACAGGTTCCCCGCGTGTTTGAAATGCAGTCCGAAGGTGGCGCTGCCGGTACCGTTCACGGTGCTCTGCAGGCCGGTGCTCTGACCACGACCTTCACCGCATCCCAGGGTCTTCTCTTGATGATCCCGAACATGTACAAGATTGCGGGCGAACTGACCC
>JAFWRL010000325.1 GCA_017520105.1 Fibrobacter sp. | reverse complement strand
TCGGTCAAAAGTTCCCAAGCCCATGCGATGGCTTCTTTCTTGTAGTAGTCGCCGAAGCTCCAGTTACCGAGCATTTCGAAGAAGGTGTGGTGGTAGTTGTCGCGGCCCACCACGTCGAGGTCGTAGTGCTTACCGGACACGCGGAGGCACTACTGGCTGTTGCATACGCGCTTCCAACCCTTCGGATTGTCGCCCAGGAAAATTGCCTTGAACTGGTTCATGCCCGCGTTCGTGAACATGAGCGTCGGGTCGTCATGCGGAACCACCGGCGAAGAACGCACGAAGAGGTGGCCCTTGGATTCAAAGAACTTGATGAAAGATTCGCGCACCTGCGCAGAAGTCATTGTAGGCATATTGTGTCCCTTTATTTTTTCGGGCGTAAAGATAGAAATTAGACGACAAATTCTCAAGTCGAGCGTCGCGGCCAAGCTTGCTTGGACATGACCGAGGCTAGAATTTGAGATTGGAACGAAGTGACAATCCAAAGACGAGAGAATTGATTAAGAAAGGGGCAAGTCTTCCCCTCGCTTCTGCCCCACGGGCATACGCTACCCCTTCTAACGGGCGCTCGCCGCCATGAGCCTGCCCCGGACTTGTTCCGGGGTAACGCCCCGGCACTGCAATATAAAAAGCTGATCCCGTCCCCATTCGCGGATCATGACTACTAAACAGCAAAGCTGCAAGTAGTCAAAGAGAACGGAGTCCGGGATGACAGTAAAAGAATAGGCCGGGGTGACAGTGTAATAGAAAATGTTACTGGATCCTTCGCCCTACGGGCTCAGGATGACGATTCTAGTAACTAGTAACTAAGAACTAGTAACTCAAAAGCTAATAAATCTTCTTCATGTCGGTGAGTTCGCCGTTTTTCTCATGGAACAACGTAAGCGAACCGCCCTGGACTTTCTGGAAAATCTTGGTCAGCTTGTCAATTGTCGCCTGTTCTTCGAATCCAGCTTCGTTATAAGCCGTTTCACCGATGACAAGTCCAAAATTCATCATGTCCGGAGCCTTGCGACGCAGATAATTCAAGAGTTCTTCGTCGCTATTGATTTCGTCTGTCGCCGTAAGTTTTTCAAACTCTGCCGGATCGCGCGTACTGACGTGCAACGGGTACATGTCATCAGCAACAATCTGCTTAGAATTGAGATAAAGCACGTTGCCTACATACAAGCTAATCGAATCATTCAGTACCTGACGCACTTCAATCAGCACATCGCACATTGACGACGTTTCCTGCATTTTAATTTTGGAAGGTCCGCAAGCGACAAGCGCAAGCGAAATCGTGGCAAGGAGCAATAGGGCGAGTTTTTTCATGATATTCCTCTTTAGTAGTAGGAAGTAGGCAGTAAACAGTGGTTAGTAAACAGAGTTGTTAAAAGAACATTCTTATTACATTCCCAACAACAAACCAATGGCTAATGACTAGCTACCATCGACCAATATACAATTATTCATTTTCAAGAAAAAGTAAACAATACCTAACATAAAAAAAGCCTCCCGGATTTTTCCAGGAGGCTTGCTTCTATACACCAAACTTTTTACGAAGCTTCGTAGTCCATAATAATTCTGCAAACGCCATTCTGGACTTTGATATTTTGGCTACGGTACATCACATTTTCCATTTCCCAGTCACCCACAGTCCAACGATTCGGATCGATATCATTGCCATCGAAATCGTCCTGCCAGAGCATCTTGAAGCCCTTTGTTGCTTCATCGTAAGAGTAAACGCGGACATAATCAATCTGCTGTTCAATCGGAAGTCCGACACCCGTGAATTTACCCGTCCAGGACGGCGTTTTAGAAGCCCACAAGTTGAAACGGAGACTTTCCTTTTCGGTGAGGAATTTCACCTGGTCGGCATCAGCGTGAGTACCACGGCTCATGCCAAGCGTATCGCGGCGCACTTCGACGCTGTCGATTTCCCAAGCCACATATTCCGGAGTCCAGATAATCGCGTACAAATGGAATTCCTTGGTGGCATCGAATGCGAACGGATGAATGACCTCAGAAGAAGTGTTTTTCTTGATGGACGGCTCCGCTTCGCGAGTGATGATATTGGACTGCCACTTGCTTGGATCCTTGCCGAGAATTTCGATGTCAATTTCGTTCCACGGTTCATATTCCTTCATCCAAGAATTATCGTAATTGAGGAACATGGAGCTCACAGAACCGGAAATGGAAGCCATCTTCATGCGTGCTTCGAAACGGCCATACTTGAACTGTTCCACACCCGTGAGTTCAGCACCGTAGAACGAGTATTCCTTAGACGGATCGATAGCAGTCAAAGTCGGAACGCTATAGGTGAACTGCGGATCCTGTGTAGTTGCGGCAGAACTTGTCGGGGCAGCAACTTCGGAGCTGGCCGGAACGATGGCAGCGGAACTTGCCGGGAGAGCGGCATCGGAGCTAGTCGGAGCAGCAACAGTTGCAGAACTAGCCGGAGGAACAACAGCGACAGAGCTAGAAGAAACGACACCAATCTGTCCCGAAGGTGCGACAAAATTAGCATCATCATTCGAATCAGAGCATGCAGCCAAGAACGCCACAGTAACCAAGGGAAGAATAATCTTTTTCATAATAACCTCTTTTCTAAAAAAATAGTTTTTGAATTTTCCGCATGCACCCCAGATGACAGGATTCCCAAAATCATCTGTATCAACTGTATTACAAAATTAGCCAAAAAACGCATTTTACGTGATTTTCAGCACATTTTACACTTTGTTCAAAACCTATCCTGTCACCAAGGTCTCCCGTAAGAAAATTAAAAGCTACGTCACCCCTCTCCAAGCCATCCCTTCGCCACATTTTGCACCTTGCCCACCCCCTATTTAATATGTATATTGCGCTCTATAGATAATCGTTATAAAAACAAGGACAAATCGAGTTCGGTCTTTTTTTACAATAGGAAAGTTAGGTTACTTTTATAGTTGTATTAACAGTAAGCTCGGGAAAAAAAGAGGTTATATGCAGGAAGCATGGAAAGGCTTTAGAGGCGGACGCTGGCAAGAAGAAATAAACGTCCGTGATTTTATCCAAAAGAACTACACCGCTTACGACGGTGACAAGTCGTTTTTACAAGGCCCGACTGAGGCTACAAACAAACTTTGGGGACAATTACAAGATCTCCAGAAGAGGGAAATTGCAAAGGGTGGCGTCCTCGACATGGACACAGATGTTGTCTCCACTCTCACGAGCCACCCCGCAGGATACATTTCCAATGAGACCAAGGATCTCGAAAAGATTGTAGGCCTCCAGACCGACAAACCGCTCAAGCGCGCGTTCATGCCGTTTGGCGGCATCAAGATGGCCGAAGAATCTTGCAAGAACTACGGCTACACTCCGAGCGAAGAACTCCACCGCATCTTCACGGAATTTCACAAGACGCACAACCAGGGTGTTTTCGACGCTTACACGCCGGCCATGCGTTTGGCCCGCAAGGCACACATCATCACCGGACTCCCGGATACGTACGGTCGCGGCCGCATTGTCGGCGACTACCGCCGTGTCGCTCTTTACGGCATCGATTACCTTATCGCCCAGAAGAAAGCCGACAAGGCTTTGACCGATTCCACTGACATGCGCGAGCACGTTATCCGCGAACGCGAAGAACTCGCCGAACAAATCAAGGCCCTCGAAGGCATGAAGGTGATGGCAAAGATTTACGGTTACGACATTTCGAAACCGGCAAAGAATGCCCGCGAAGCCGTACAATGGCTGTATTTCGGCTATCTCGCCGCCATCAAGACCCAGAATGGCGCAGCCATGAGCGTGGGCCGCGTCTCGACATTCATCGACATTTACATGACCCGCGATTTGCAAAACGGCGTCATCACCGAAACCGAAGCCCAAGAAATCATCGACCACTTTGTCATGAAGCTTCGCATGGTCAAGTTCGCTCGCATCACTAGCTACAACGAACTCTTCAGCGGCGACCCGGTGTGGGCCACGCTCGAAGTCGCCGGCATCGGCCAAGACGGCCGCCATCAAGTGACTAAGACCGACTATCGCTTCTTGCACACACTCGTGAACATGGGTCCGTCGCCGGAACCGAACCTCACGATTCTCTACAGCCCGCGTCTTCCGCACAACTTCAAGAAGTTCGCCGCCGAAATTTCTGTGAAGACAAGCGCCATCCAGTACGAAAACGACGATACGATGCGTCCAATTTGGGGCGACGACTACAGCATTTGCTGCTGCGTTTCCGCCACGCAGACCGGCAAGGAAATGCAGTTCTTCGGTGCGCGTGCGAACCTCGCCAAGACACTCCTTTACGCCATCAACGGCGGTAAGGATGAATGCCTTGTGAAGGGAGAGCAGGTCGGTCCGGAATATCCGCCGATTACCAGCGAATACCTCAACTACGACGAAGTTGTCCACAAGTTCGAACTTTACATGGACTGGATTACGCACTTGTACGTGAATACATTGAACTTGATTCATTACATGCACGACAAGTACTATTACGAAGCCGCCGAAATGGCACTCATCGACACCAATGTCCGCCGCACGTTCGCGACGGGTATCGCAGGCTTCAGCCACGTTGTCGATAGTCTTTCTGCCATCAAGTACGCCAAGGTGAAAGTCATCCGCGATCCGGCTACGGGCCTCGCGCAAGACTTCCAAATCGAAGGCGACTTCCCGCGCTACGGAAACGACGACGACCGCGCCGACGATATCGCTGTTTGGCTCCTCAAGACGTTCATGGCCAAAATCAAGCAGACCCCGACTTATCGCGATTCTGAACCGACGACAAGCATTCTCACGATTACAAGTAACGTCGTCTATGGCAAGGCAACAGGCGCCCTCCCGGATGGCCGTAAGGCTGGCGAACCGTTCTCTCCGGGCGCAAGCCCCAGCTACGGCGCCGAAAAGCACGGTCTCTTGGCCTCGCTCAACTCTGTCGCAAAGATTCCGTACGAATACGCTTTGGACGGTATCAGCAATACGCAGACCATCAACCCGGATGCACTCGGCCACAACGACGAAGAACGTTCCAACAAGCTCGTGCAGGTGCTCGACGGCTACTTCGGCCAGAGCAGCCACCACTTGAACGTGAACGTGTTCGGCGTTGAAAAGCTGAAGGACGCGATGGAACACCCGGACAAGGAAGAATATCAGAACTTTACTATCCGCGTTTCCGGCTACGCCGTGCGTTTCATCAAGCTCACTCGCGAACAGCAGCTCGACGTGATTGCCCGCCAGGCACACGGCGTGCTTTAATCGCTCCGCGAAAAGCCACAAAGCTTAAAAAGGTTCCCGAAAGGGAACCTTTTTTTGTTGGCAAGACCACAAAAATCATGCCACGATGTAATTTTCGTTCTTTTGGCGGCGAGCATACACGGATTCTAAGAATTGAATGACGGAATCCTTGTCGCGAACAAGCCCACGTTTATGGCTCAGGCAAAAACGCGTTGCCGCAAGCGACTTCAAAAGCGCAATCTGCTCGCCAAGAATCTGGACGTTATACACGTCGGGCGTTCCGTGCCCCACCATCGGGTAAGTCGCATCGCCTAAAAACACGTAATCATCGACAATCAACGCAAGCGAGCCTTTGGCATGGCTGTTCGGCATCGGCAAAATCTGGATTTTCACGCCATCGTCAAACGAAATCGGCGACGTAACAACAATTTTTTCGCGACCCGCGACCTCCCCCAAAACTTTCGACGCATGCGAGCCCAGAAACACAGCATCGAAATCGAGCGAAACTTCGCCCTGCACAAAGCGCACAAGATTCAGCAGATGATCGCGATGGAAATGCGAAATGACGATGTTCTTTTTGAGCGAAATTGCAACTGGTGCAGCACTTTCGCTGTTTTCAAGAGAGCCGCGAGAATCTTTTTCGAGAGGCTCCGAGCCCACGGGATTGCGCGGCAACGCATTTATAAAATTCACCGCCTCGTCACAGGCGCCCACGTCAAAAATCCACCAAGCGCTATCGCCACGAACAGCAACGACATCCGCACTCAGCGGGTCGTATGACACTTGCAAATACTGGATTCTATCGGTAAGCTTTATGATTCTTGGCACGGCGCCAAAGATAGAAAATTTTCCTTATTCCTGTTCTTTATAAACAATATCGTAAACACCCTTGAAATTTAGATATTTCACACCAATATACTCTACAGGAACTTTTATCCTATAATCGGCAAAACAAAGGCAATTATGCTCAGGCACTTGCGGATCTTCTGGATAATATTCGAAAAAGTCATGAACAAACAATGTATCTTCCTTGCGTTCCAACTTGACATCTGTTACATGCCCAAATTCTCCACAAATCGAAGTTGTATTAATCGTAAAGGTCGCTGAACCGTCTTCGTTCATCACGAAATCAACGGATTCATCACCCCATTCAGCTCTTCTTGCCAAATGACCGCCACCACACGAACCTTTCCCCACCTCATAATCAGAGGATTTTTGCGATTCCGTGTTCAGGCTTGCAGAACCGCCTGCGCCATTATCAACACCAAAATCATCAGAACAAGCGGTAAGCATTGCAAATGCAGCAACGGTCGCAATCGAAACAAATAATGATTTTTTCATAAAGACTTCCTCCTCGTCACTCTTTTAAATATAGATGAAACAGCCATCAAAGCGACGCATATTTTCAAACAATATCGCACATTAATCCGCTGCGACCGCTTTTTTTTCGGAGTTTGTATTATATAGAGAAAACGGCTCACCGCTAGGATTCCTTTTTTTATGCAAAAAGCACATCATGCGGGCGGGGCCCCAGCTCGGAGTTGACGCCTACGGCGTCAGCGGCTTCACTCGGTTATGCCGGTCTGCAAGCAGCCTGTCGCAACACTCGTTTTGCACGCTACTGCGAAGAAAATACCTTGGCCAACGCCTCCATTCTCACGACGAACAATCATTTTCTTCAAATTATTTGACTGTTTATCTCGCATCGTTTAGACCTATGCATAAAATCACAGACTTTATTCTGTAATACGAAATAGCACTTTAATGCAGAGCAAGACTTTTTTATTTTTACACCATGACTCTCGGAAGAATCAACAAACTCGAAACATTCGGCTCGGTCGATGGACCGGGAATCCGCTTTGTCGTTTTTACGCAGGGTTGCCCCATGCGATGCAAGTTCTGCCACAACCCAGAAACCTGGGATTTCGGGACAAAAAGTGCAAACGGTGCGGACAACGGTTCTTTTGAGATTTCCGCAGAAGACTTGCTGAAAAAAGCCATCCGCTACAAACCCTACTGGGGAGCGGACGGCGGCATCACCGTGAGCGGTGGCGAGCCCCTAGCGCAAATCGACTTCATGATTGAATTTTTCGAAGCAGCAAAAGCGGCTGGAGTCCACACGTGCGTTGATACAAGCGGAGTTACGTTCCGACGTACCGGCGAACCGTTCGCGAAAATCGAGCGCCTGATGAAAGCGACCGACCTTTTACTCGTTGATATCAAGCACATCGACCGTGACGCACACAAGGAACTCACCGGCCACAGCAACGAGAACATCATTGACTTTTTCCGCTACCTCGACAGCATCCAAAAGCCCATCTGGATTCGCCACGTGCTAGTGCCCGGCGGGAGTGACAACGACGAAGCGCTCATGCGCACCCGCGACTTTATCCGTACACTAGGGAATGTCAAGCGCGTCGAAGTTCTCCCCTACCACGCATTTGCTCTCAGCAAGTACCAAGAACTCGGCATCGATTATGCCCTCAAGGACACGCAAACGCCCACCGCTGACCGCGTCAAGAACGCGAACGAGATTCTCGAAACCGCAAAATATACAGGCTGGATGGAGAAATAGTCGACAGTAGACGGTAGGAAGTAGGAAGGGATTGTTATACGAGAAGGTGATCCCGGCACAAGGCCGGGATGACAGAGCAAAATAGGAGATGCCCGCTCGAAGACGGGCATGACATGATTGTTTCAGTAAAAAGTTTAATTTTAAATGAGATTTCGTCTAAAGCCTAGCGAGAGCAGGAATCAGCTTCGCGTAGCGTATTGATATACGTGAGCGAAGCTGTGACGAACTATCGCGACGGCTTTCGGCGAAAGATCAGCCCTTGATGGCGTCGCCCATGCTAAACATCGGCATATACATTGCAATCAAGAGGCCACCGACAGCACCGCCCAAGAACACAATGATAATCGGTTCAATCATACTCACGACGGCATCAACTGCGGCATCGACTTCTTCGTCGTAGAAGTCGGCGAGTTTCAAAAGCATGCCGCCCAAGTTACCAGTCTTTTCACCGACGCCGGTCATCTGAATCACCATGGGCGGGAAAATGCCTACTTCTTCCATCGGCTCGGCAATAGACTTACCACCGGCAATACCAATCGATATCTTGTAAATGGCTTTTTCAACGACTTTGTTACCGGCAGTTGACGCAACGACCTTCAAGGCGTCCATCACGGACACACCCGCATTCAAAAGCGTTCCAAGTGTTCTCGAAAATCCAGCCGTTGCGGACTTAATCTGCAAATCGCCTAGCTTCGGAATTTTTAACGTAAACTTATCCATCGCAAATTGCGCCGCAGGTATTCGCATAATCATCTTATACGCAAATATAATGACAATCAAACCAATAAACAAGAACGCACCGTTATTACGTATAAAGTCAGACATATTCATTACCACTTGCGTCGGTGCAGGGAGTTCTGCATCAAGGGCAGCGAACTGTTCAGCGAACGTCGGCACCACGAACGTCATAAGGGCAATCACCACGAAAATACCGACGATGATAACCATGACCGGGTAGGTCAACGCCTTTTTCACTTTACGTTTGAGGCGCTGGTTGTTTTCAAGCGTTTCGGCCAAACGAGCCAAAATCCCTTCAAGAATACCGCCTGCTTCGCCAGCCGCCACCATGTTGCAGTACAAGGAGTCAAACACCTTCGGGTGCTGCGCCAATGCATCGGCCAGCGAAGAACCGCCGTTAATCGACTGTGTCAGCTTATGGACAACGCTTTTCAGTTCCGGATTTTCGCACTGTGCTTCGAGAATGTTCAAGCACTGCAACATCGGAAGACCTGCCGAGCACATGGACGAGAACATACGCGTAAAGCGGGTAATGTCTTCGGTCTTGATACCGGAACCAATTCTAAGTTTGATTTCGGTCGGTTTTTTCTTTAAGCTCGTAATGACAAGACGACGACGGAGCAACAGAGCTTCGGCTTCGGCTTTATCCTTAGCTTCGAGAGTGCCTTCAAAGTTATTGCCTTGCGAGTTTTGCGCTTTGTACAAAAATTCTGGCATAGACTACACTCCTTCCTTTACAAACAACTGTTCCAACTGGTCCGGACTGGACGAACGGGCAAGCGCATCGAAACGGTCCACCTTGTGGTTCTTGACAAGTTCACACAAGCACATGTTCATCGTGTTCATGCCGAACTTCTGACCGATTTCAATCATGGATTCAATCTGGTGAACCTTGTCGTCACGAATCAGCGCACGGATACCCGGCGTCACGTTCATGACTTCGTATGCCATCACGCGGCCACCACCAATCTTTGGCAAGAGGGTCTGGCATATGACGCCCTGGAGCACGAACGAAAGCTGCGTACGCACGGTCTGCTGTTCGCCCTTCGGGAACGCATCGACCACACGGTTAATCGTCTGCACGCAGGAGTTTGTATGGAGCGTTGCAAATGTCAAGTGACCCGTTTCCGCAATCGTAAGTGCAGAACGAATCGTTTCAAGGTCACGCATTTCGCCGATAAGCACCACGTCAGGGTCCTGACGGAGAGCCATCTTGAGGGCCTGGGCAAAGCTGTGCGTATCGCTACCAACTTCGCGCTGGTTGATCATACAGCCCTGATGTTTGTGCAAAAATTCGATTGGGTCTTCAACAGTCAAGATGTGGTCGTGACGTTCCTTGTTGATTTTATCAATCATTGCGGCCAAGGTCGTCGATTTACCGGAACCGGTTGCGCCGGTCACAAGGACTAGTCCAGAGGGGCGGGTCGTAAATTCAGCCATGATCTTCGGAAGACCAAGGTCCTTGAACGTCTTGATGTCGAGCGGAATAATACGGAGCGCAAGCGCCACGCAGCCACGCTGCAAGTAGGCGTTCGCACGGAAACGCGCCAAGTTCGCAATACCGAACGAGAAGTCGCATTCCTTCTGCTGCTCGAAAGTCTTTTTCTGGACCTCATTCATCAAGCTGTAGGTCATACGCATGGTTTCGTCGGGCTTGAGCCTGTTCTCCCCGATCGGGGTCAGCTTACCGGAAAGACGAATAAGAGGAGGTGCGCCCGCCGTAATATGCAAGTCGGAGGCGCCACGTTTAACCATTTCTGCTAAAAGATCTTGAATGTTATATGCCATATACTAGAATATAATTTAAAAAGCTTGAAAATTTCATAAATTCTTTATGCAATGCGTTCTTCCACTTATAAAATACTCGTATGGGTAGGGGTAATTGTTTTTCTCGGATTCATTTTTTATGCATACGAGAGTCAATCCCGCTATGCCCAAAACTTCCCGGAGACGGTCGTGAACTTCCAGGCCGACAACGTGATGGGAGGGAAAACGGACTACGCAAGCGAAAAGGGGACCGCAACGCTCATTGTACTTACCGCATCATGGTGCCCGGCATGCAGGGCGGAAATCCCAACACTCAATAGTTTCAATGACGAGTTCGGACCAAAGGGCCTCAAGATTCTAATGATTGACGAAGACGATTCCAAGAAGGTCGCCCGCAAGTTCAAGAAAAGTCTAGGCATCCCGTGGACGATGCTGCATTGGAACTACAACGCTATCAACGCTCTCGGAAATCCAGGAGTTATTCCTGTAAGCTACCTTGTCGATAAGGACGACAAGATCCAGCACATCGATGTCGGAGCGATAAACGAACTGAAAGTCCGGCACGAACTCAAGAGACTGCTGGGGAAGTAATTTAGACGAAAGATCGCTTCTCCACAAGGTGGATAACAACAACTAAGGCAACAAGTTGCCAAGTTTTGTATAGCTGATAGACGAGAGCAAAATAATGGCACTTCGTGCGTCATTATAGGGCGGCTTAACCGCGATTTCCACTCTTTCGTCTATTCACGCTATCGGGCTGGGGAACAGTATTACGTCGGCGATTTCTTCTTTCCCGAGAGCGAGCATGAACAGGCGGTCGAGCCCAAGCGCCACACCAGAGCAAGCAGGCATTCCCGATTCAAGCGCAGCGAGGAAACGTTCATCCAGCGGAGGCAGAGGCTTGTTCATTGCACGACGGATTTCCAAATCAGCATTGAACCGTCGGCGCTGTTCCACAGCATCCGTGAGTTCCGTATAACCATTGCAAAGTTCCACCTGGTTCACGAAAAGCTCAAAGCGGCGAGCCCACGTGTAACCGTCCGCATCCACATAAGTCTGCGCTAGAGCCGCCTGCGATGGCGGGTAATCCAAGATGAACTCGGGGCCGTTGCTTGCAAGAGCCGGTTCCACCAAGAACACCATGAGGTAGTCCCACCAGTCTTCGCGCGTGAGCATCTCGCTTTTTTCGGGCACCGGAATGTCGCGGACGCGGCAAGTTTCTGCAAAATCCGTGAGCTTTTCGCAGAACGGATTCACACCTGCGTAGTTCTTGAACGCGTCAATCCAGCGGGTGCGGCGTGCGTTTAATTTAGTCCCAATAATCTCGCTCACGAGGTCTTCGACTTCGTCCATGAGTTTATCCTGAGGCATGCCGACGCGGTACCATTCCACCATCGAAAATTCGTTATTGTGGTGACCGCCAAATTCATCCTTGCGGAACGACTTTGTAATCTGGAAAATGTCACCGAACTTTGCAGCGAGCAAGCGCTTCATGTGAAATTCCGGACTCGTCATCATGAATCGCTTCGGGTCCTCAATCTCAAAGTAATCGAGTTGCGGATCCGTTCCGCCATAAGCCGAAAGCACAGGCGTCTCGACTTCGAGCGCATTACGACGAACAAAGAAATCACGGACGCGGGCCATCAGCGCTTGGCGCTTGACCCAAGTTTCTCGCGTACAAGTGGGTGCAAACGCGCCCAAATCTAAACTATCCATTGCTAATTGGCTCCGGCTACACAACGGACCGCAAGATAGAAACTCGGATCTACGGTGATAGAGCCAACGTCCTTATCGGAAGCGAACATCGTACGGGCTTTACCACGAGAATCCGTATCGACGTCGGCGGTCCAGAAGTAAGCGCCATCACCCATCGTCGTGCAGACGCCACTTTTGTTCGCATAACCGCCAAACATGGCCGTAAACGCGTAGTCGTCGCTGCCGTTGCTCTTGAGCTTGAGAGCGGCCTCACGGGCGCCACCGGCATGTTCTTCAAGCTTTTTCCAGTCCGCATCGGTCGCAAGATGGTAGCCGTCCGGGCAAGCTTTTTTCGCAGCCTCTTGCGTGTAGAGACGACCGAACGCCTTGCAGTTTGCATCGTCGCGGTCGTAACACATCGAACCATCTGGATCGTTGAAGTTCAAGTTTTCGACGAACCAATCGACTCCGCCAATTTCCTTGACCTTGTAAACTTGTTTGTCACGCTTATCGACAAAGTTCTTGAATACCGGGCAACGCGTGCTGAACCCTTCGGCAGAGAGAATTGGATCCACCTTGCCCTTCCAGGCCGTACAGAATCGGAACAGCTGACCGCCCGGGAGCGAAGAACCCTTATGCTTAGCAGCCCAAGTCTTCACGTAATGGAGTCCCGTCACAGCCGTATCGGGAATCGACAGCACCGCCGCATACTTGCCCGCAAGAGCGGCATACGTCCCGGCTACAGACATCGGAGCCTTCCAGAAGCCTTCTGAAAGTCCCGTGCGGAGAGCCCCGAAAACCGGCGAAGGCTTATAGACCTTAATCGTCTTATCGACCATCTGTTCGGGATTTTTCTTGCAGTTGACATCATGGTCTATCGCCATCAAGGAATTTGCATCGACCTTGCACTGGGCTATGCACTTGGTTCGTGCCGCACCCTTTTTAGGACAAGGTTTCCAAACCGTCGTATCGACACTCACAAGAGAAGGTTTTGCAAAAGCCTTGGTCTTGGTCGCCGCTTTCGCCACATCGTCAAGCGTCTTTAGAGCCTTGCCACTCCCCTTCGCGCCATCGGCGAGCAGATAATTGATGACACCCGTACAAGCGTTCGCGGCATTTGCCATACCGCAAACTTTTGTTCCAAATCCATACGCAAACTGGGACGGGCACGCCGCAAACGCTTCGTCCGGCATCTGCTTAAAAACTTTTCCATAAATATCGGAAGCCGTTTTTGCAGACATCTTACCGCAATAGATTTCTTCCATTTCACCGGAATTGACAATTTTCTTGACCTTTTTCCAGTTGTTCGAATCCACAGCCTTGCGAAGCGCTTCCTGCGCAAAAGCCCCCTGGGCCAAAACAACGGAACAAATCAAACCCGCCATAAAAAACTTTTTCATTTTTTCCTCTTCTAAAACTTTACTGGATCC
>JAFWRL010000031.1 GCA_017520105.1 Fibrobacter sp. | reverse complement strand
TTCTTTGTCCGGACTTTTTGCGTAAAATAATTTTAGCAGTAGAATACAAAAAGAAGAACCCCGCACGGAGGCGGGGATGACAGGCATCGAAGACGATGTTGTCGGCCGTTTTTTCTACAGATTGTCAATAATCTCGTTGAAGGCTTCCACCGGGCGCATCCACTTCTTGAGGAGTTCAGCCTTCGGAATGTAGTAGCCACCGATATCGGCTGGTTGCCCTTGCTGTGCCGCGAATGCAGCGACGATTTCGGCTTCGCGGGCCTTCAATGCGTCGGCGACCGGGGCGAACTTCTTGGCGAGTTCCGCATCGTCATTCTGGGCGGCGAGAGCCTGAGCCCAGTAGAGAGCGAGGTAGAAGTGTGAGCCGCGGTTGTCGAGTTCGCCGATTTTGCGGGCGGGCGTGCGGTTGAATTCGAGAATCTTGCCGTTCGCTTCGTCGAGCGTGTCGGCCAAGACTTTCGCCTTCTTGTTGCCTTCCTTCAATGCAACTTGTTCAAATGCAGGCACCAGCGCGAAGTATTCGCCGAGAGAATCCCAGCGGAAGTAGTTTTCGGCGAGGAACTGTTGCACCTGCTTGGGGGCAGAGCCACCTGCACCTGTTTCGTAGAGACCACCACCAGCCATGAGCGGCACGATAGAGAGCATCTTTGCAGACGTTCCGACTTCCAGAATCGGGAAGAGGTCCGTGAGGTAGTCACGCATCACGTTGCCCGTCACGCCAATCGTATCAAGGCCAGCCTTCGCACGCTTCATCGTTTCGACGATAGCCTTGCGCGGGCTCATAATCTTGATGTCGAGACCGTTCAAGTCATGTTCCGGCAAGTAGGCTTCGACCTTCTTCTGGATTTCGCGATCGTGGGCGCGTTCCGGGTCCAGCCAGAAAATCGCGGGCGTATTGCTGAGGCGTGCACGCGTTACAGCGAGCTTCACCCAGTCGCGCACCGGAGCGTCCTTCGCCTGGCACATGCGGAAAATATCGCCCGCTTCTACATTCTGCTGTAAGAGCACTTCGCCCTTGCTGTTCACAGCGCGAATGACACCCTTGCCTTTTGCGACAAAGGTCTTGTCGTGGCTGCCGTATTCTTCGGCGCCCTGAGCCATGAGGCCCACGTTCGGAACGGAGCCCATGGTTTTAGGGTCAAATGCGCCGTTCTGCTTGCAGAATTCAATCGTTTCGTCGTAAATGCCAGCGTAGCAGCGGTCCGGAATGCAGGCGACAACTTCTTGCAGCTTGCCTTCCTTGTTCCACATGCAGCCGGAATTGCGAATCATTGCAGGCATCGAAGCGTCGATAATCACGTCGCTTGGCACATGCAAATTCGTAACGCCCTTCGCAGAATCGACCATGGCGAGATCCGGGCCTGCGGCCAAAGCATCATCAATGGCAGCGCGGACTTCAGCTTCCTTGGCATTACCTTCCAAGCGCTTGTACAAGTCACCGAGACCGTTGTTGGCGTCGATACCGAGTTCCTTGAACAGGTCGGCATACTTTGTGAACACGTCCTTGAAGAACACGCGCACGAACGCACCGAACAGCACCGGGTCAGAGACCTTCATCATCGTAGCCTTGAGGTGCACGGAGAAGAGGAGTCCCTTGGCCTTGGCTTCGGCCATGGCATCGGCAATGAACTTTTCGAGAGAAGCCATGCGCATGACGGTTGCGTCAATGATTTCGCCCTTGAGGAGCGGCTTTGCGGCACGGAGTTCCGTCACATCACCGGTTTCACTGACAAATTCGATCTTGAACGTGTCGGCTTCGGCCATCGTCACAGACTTTTCGTTGCCGTAGAAGTCATCAGCCCGCATGCTCGCCACGTGTGTCTTCACAGATTCATTCCAGTTGCCGTTGCTATGCGGATTGTTGCGAGCATAGTTCTTCACTGCGTTAGGAGCGCGACGGTCGGAGTTGCCCTGGCGAAGCACCGGGTTCACTGCGGAGCCCTTCACCTTGTCGTAGCGAGCGCGAATAGCCTTTTCTTCGTCCGTGGCAGGAGCATCCGGGTAGTCCGGGAGAGCGTAGCCGTTTTTCTGCAGTTCAGCAATGGCGGCCTTGAGCTGCGGCACCGAGGCAGAAATGTTCGGGAGCTTGATGATGTTCGCATCCGGTTCAAGCGTGAGCTTGCCGAGGAACGCGAGGTCGTCCGTTACCGGCTTACCGGCAAACGTCGTACCAGCCGGGAGAGTGTCCGCGAAAGCAGCAAGAATGCGGCCCGGCAAGGAGATGTTCTTAGTTTCGACATCGATACCGGCGGTCTTGGCAAAACCGCGAACGATGGGCAACAGGGATTGAGTGGCCAAGAACGGCGACTCGTCCGTAAGGGTGTAATAGATTTTAGTATTCATACACCGTAAAAATAGAAAAAAAGAAGGTCAGCCCCGCTTTTCGCAAGGTTGACCCTCCCCTCCTGATGGTGTCTGTTCTTTTTAGAAGGTGAATTTAGTCAACACCAAACAGCTTTACATATTCGCCATAATCGGTCATCTTAGAAAGAATCCACTCACCGTACGGCTCAATTTTTGCAAGAGTTTCCGGCTTGTCGCAATTCCAGTTATCGCTCACATAAGTCGTTTTCACAATGGGACGACCCAAAACATCCCAATCAGGTGAATTCGCTAACAAAATCATAGAATAGTGAACAGTCGTATCTTCCGGGCAATTTCCGCTTTTCACGATATCGGTCACATGGAATTCGTTTTCATTATAGCCAGTTATTAAATGTCCCTTAGCCCCTACGTCTTTTATGACAAGTATGTAGTAAATTGAATTTTTCGGAGAACGAGCCGTTCTAAACTCATCCAATCTGCCCGGATATTCGGCCAACTTGGGGAAGAACGTTGTCAGCAACGAATCGGGTAGCACATAAATACCTTCATTGCGGTATGCATCTGCAATTGGAGTATCAGGCAATGTATTATAAGCGAAACTAAATCCTCCATGTATTTCATCATCTTTTCTTTCTTTATAAGAAACTGAGCCATCCGATTTAACCTTGACCGTACTATCGATTATCGAGAACTGCCATCTATAAGCAGATGTTGAACGCTTTAAAGCATTAGCCCAATCTCTTTCCGCATAGGAGAATCTGTTCAAACTATCCAAATATGTCTGATCCCAAAAAGGATAGATACGAGTGTAATTTTCGTCGTCATATGGGGCGTATTTTATAGAATCTTCATAGCATTGATTTAGATACAATTCAGTATAAGAGTTCAATACTTGATCTGGAGTTTGATTTTCAGGGACGAAAGATGCACAAATTAATTCCAAATCATCCTGGCTACATCCATCGCCAATATCCCAAAATAGCCCATTTGACTTTTCGCAAGACTGTTTAAATTTATTCAAGACCTCGGTGCATGTGGCACCATATCCCCAAAAACCATTCCTCATTTCCAATGAGCCTATGGTATTTATCACGACAGGAATTCCATCTACATCAACAATCTTGGTATTAGTAACAGTTTCATGGGGATGGTTATAGAAATAGTCTTCCTGAGCTTCTGGCAAGGTACATTTGGCTTCCGTAACAGATGAGAAAGAACATAATTGCTCATCATCATACGATGTTGCGAGCAACACGCCCTTTACATCGTTTCCATTTTCCCTCGAATAAGTCACAACATCACAAACTTTACGTTCATCTTTACTTGGATGACGGAACACTTGAGTATTCTTTACGCTCCACGGATACGGACTAATATAATCATTATACATTTTATTCACATCATAACCAGAAGCGGCATATGCAGAATCAAAAAGATTTTTTAATGAATCACCCATCGTCGGATCCATCAGGGAAAATAGCGACTTTGCCAAGATGGCTTTTTGCTCATCCGTCAAAGCTACCGGCGAAGAGCTCGGTTCGGTGGTCGCGCCAGTGGTGCTCTGTTCACTCGAACAAGATACCAAAATGGTCACCAAACCAGCCAGGATTAATTTATTCATTTTTCTCATCTTAGGCCTCCTTCCCTTTCGTAAGTGGGAAAAGTTGTAAATTTAAACGATAAACTTTATCGTAATCTTTTTCCTTGGCAGCCATGGCAACCACCTGCTGCCTGAGCGTTTCAAGCTTTTGAACAAGCCATTTGTACGTTGCTTCGGACATACCGAGCGTCACACCGGCGGTATGACGTTTTTCTGGCGGAATATCGTCAATGGCATCAGTCGCAAACTTCGACATTTGACGGTTCATGGAACGAAGCGCCAAAGGAATCGCCTCGGAAGATCCCGTCACGACTTTTTCAGTCTGTACGTAGGTATCCTCGCCGATCTTTTTCAAGAAATTCGCATGAACCATAAAGTCCAGGGCTTGGCGAACTTCGGTCGCGCTCACGACTGGGTAGCAGTTACGCGCCAGTTCCAATGGTTTTGCGCCAGGCATAATCGGGGCGAGTTCCCGCATCACCGGGTTCACCCACGATTCGAAATACTTGAACGCTTCACCATCGACGACCCGCAAGCGATTTTCTTTTGCGATTTTCTGCATTTCGTTGAATGCCTGGATTTTCTTAGAATCGCTCTTGGCATCACCAAAACGCTCCATCGCAAGAAAATATTCGCGGTCGGAACCCGCAAGTTCCATAGCCGTAGCGACCTTTTCGACACCGGTCTTGCTCAGGCGACTTTTGCCCTCACATACGAGCTGGATGTAGTTTGGCGAAGTGAACCCCGCCAACTTGGAGAACTCGCGCCACGAGAACAAAGAACTGCGTTTGCGTTCTTCGTAGAAGTCGCGCATGTATTCTCGATAGTCTTGATATTCAGTTATTGGTTTCATACCTATAATTTAAACTAATTTTTCGAGCTACGCAACAATTTTTATTATACAAACATCACTTTTTTAAAGATTTTTAGTAGTTTTTACACATTTTCAAAAATTTTATAAAAAATATAATACAACCTGTATTATAAACAAACAAAATTATCTTAGGCATCCTTCGCCACTTTGCTCGACGCATGCATTTACGCATTTTTCGAAGCATGTTTTGACGCCTTACATACTAAATGCGACCAAAGGCGTTTTTAGTATGTAAAACAGCCTCGCATTTTCACTTTAAAGGGCCACTTTAGGCTGCTAGCTAGCTCTCATTGCCCCAAAAAACAAATAAGGAATAAAAATAAAGCGTCGTCTTTAGACAACACTTAAAAAAAATTCATAATGAAAAACGTATTATTTAAATATAGATTATAAAGGTAGTGTGGGAAAATCTTCAAAAGGGTTAGAATGAAGAGCATTTGGTTTGGCAATTACATTTTTCTTGTAGCAGCAATGTCCGTCGCGACATATTCTGCGGCTGCGAGCTATGTTCCCCCGGCGACGGCGGTCTCGAGAATCAATAGCTATCGCGGCTATTCGGAGCTGACGTCGGCGGCATCAGGCATGGACATTGACCAGTACACCTACAACATGACGACTTGGCAAATCGCAAATGGCGGTTTTTACAAAGCCATGGCCGACAAGTACAAAAGTGCCTATTCCGGCGGGCAAAAATCCGAATGGCAAGCGAAAGGCGGCGGCGACCTCGGCACCATCGATAACAACGCGACCATTCAGGAAATGCGACTTCTCGCCGTGCGTTACAAAGAAACGACGAACAACAATTACAAATCCGCATTCAAGACAAGTTTCAACAAGGCCGTCAACTTTATTTTGACAATGCAGCGCGCCAAAGGTGGTATTCCGCAAGTGTGGCCCAAGCGCGGCAACTATTCCGACCAAATCACGCTGAACGACAACGCCATGATTCGCGCGATGGTCACCATGATGGACATCGTGAACAAGACAAGTCCTTTTGACAGCGACATTATCGACGACGCCACCCGCAGCAAGATGAAAAGCGCATTGGACAAAGCTATCGACTTTTTGCTCAAAGCGCAAATCGTAAACGACGGGAAACCCACCGTCTGGTGCGCCCAGCACGACACAAACAGCATGGCTCCAGTTGGCGCACGCGCTTACGAACTCGCCAGCAAATCCGGCAGCGAATCCGCAGGAGCCGTATGGTTCTTGATGAACTGGCCCGAACAAACCGAAGCCATCCAGAAATCCGTCAAGGGAGCCATCGAATGGTACAAGAAAACCCGCGTCACCGGACTTTACTTCAACAAGAAAGCGGGCACATTCGAAAAACGCGACGGCAATGTTCTGTGGTACCGCTTTTACGAAGTCAACAACGACAACTACTTCTTTTGCGACCGCGACGGCGCTAGCACAAAAACACAAGACTTCACCAGAATCAGCGAAGAACGACGCACCGGCTACCAGTGGGCAGGCGACTACGGCACCGCCCTTCTGAGTACAGAAAAAGCGTACCTTGAGGCGCTCGCCAAGATGAACGACAACTACGTTCCTCCCCCGCCGCCACCGGCAATGTGCGGAAGCGACACCTGCAAAACATACATTGACGGCGTAAACTTCATCGACATCCAAGGTGTCAAAGAAGCGACCAACACAGGATTCGTTGGCGAAGGTTACGCCAACGTCGATAACTCCACCGGAAGCTATGTAACCTACGGCATCACATCAACGAAAGCCGGGAAATATACTTTGTACATAAGTTTTGCAAACGGTGGTGGTGGCGCCCGCGGCTTCAGCGTTACGGCAGGCGACAAGACGCTCCTTGCCGACGGCAGCATGGAATCCACAGCCGCATGGACAACTTGGAAAGTGCAATCCATCGAAGTCGAACTGCCACAGGGTTACAGCGAACTCAAGTTCACAAGCCTTTCGAAAGACGGCATGGCAAACATCGATTACATCGGCTGGATAAGCAGCGACCTCAAAGCCGGTAAAGTCGATTCCGGCACAACGTCCATTTCTGTTGCCCGCAAGGCACCCCAAAAGTCCACAAGCCGCTACTTTATAGACTTTGGTCGCAACTCGAACGGCGCAGGAGCTTACTTTATGCGAGGAAACGGAAAAATATTTAAAATAAACGGAAGAAACGCAAAATAGGAGACTCAGGAAAAAAATGTATTCAAGAAATAATGGATTCCCTCCGCGTTGCTCCAAGGATGACTAGTGCAGGGTTCAGAATGACAGTTTTCCTCTTTCGTCATCCTGAGTCCCCCGGAACATGTCCGGGGTAAACTCCGACGAAGGATCCAGTCAAGCCCCGTTAGGGGAATGACAAAACCAAAAACGTCATTGCGAGCTGAAAGCGAAGCAATCCAAGCATTAGAATTGAGGTAATATGTTGAATAGTTGGTTTTACAAAATTTTTATTTATTCATCGCTAGCATGTGCAGCGACCGCCTCCGCCATTACAAAGCACGGTTTTGACTTTGTGTTAGGCGTCGATGGAGACTTCAAGGCGGCCATCGCAAAGGCATCGTCATCGGGAGCAACCGAGTTCAAGCGATTCATACTTTTTGTGCCGGATGGCGAATACAACATCACCAAGGTCACCGGAGACGAGCATGGAAAATCGACATTCAGCGGCTCGAACATTTCCATCATCGGACAGTCCGTTGACAAAACCATTATTTGGAACACGACCGACACTGAAGGCATCAGCACCACGGCAACAATATACTTTCCTAGCAACAAGAACATGTATATGCAGGACATCACCCTGCAAAACAGAAGTTCCGTCAGTTCCGCCAACGCCGCCCGGCAAGTAGCCCTGCAGCAAAACGCAGGCGATAAGTTTATCTATAAGAACGTACGCCTCTTGAGCGGACAAGACACCTACTACACCAAGAAAGGTCGCACTTATTGGGAAGGTGGCGAAATCAATGGCACCGTTGACTTTATCTGCGGTGGCGGCGACATTTTTTTCGAAGGCACCAAGCTTGTGATGACGCGAAACGGCGGCTACATTACAGCATCGCAAAATCCGGATGACTGGGGCTACGTTTTCAACAACGCCATCATCGAAGTCAGCAACTCCAGTTTCAACAAAACTTTCTACCTCGGGCGTTCCTGGGGACACGCCAAGACCATATTCCTGAATACCATCATGCGCGCAGAGCCCAGGGCAGAAGGCTGGGGCCCTGACATGAACTCCGCGCCCGCCGTCTTCGGCGAATACAACAGTAAGAACGGAAGCGGCGACGCCATCAACACGAGCCAGCGCAAGACCCGCTTTGACGGCGGCAAGGATCCATCGACCGCGACAACGCTCAAGACCGTCTGGAACGCAAGCGACGCCGCCAAATACACCCTCAAGAACGTCCTTGGCGGCAGCGACAACTGGGAACCAAACAAACTCACCGTCCAAGTCTCCGCCCCGAAAATTTCGCAAGAAGGCGCGAATATCATCTGGAACGACGATGACAACGCCATCTGCTGGGCCGTCTTTGTCAACGGAAAGTACCACAGCAACACCACATTCAATTCCATCGATGTCGGCAACATCGCTGCTGGCTCCAAAGTCACCGTCCGCGCCGCAAATTCCATGGGCGGTCTCGGGGCATCATCAAACGAAATTACAGTCCTCGAAGCAAACGTCACCTACTACAACTTAACAGTTAATTCATCCATCGGCGGCACCGTCGTAGCCTCCCCCAACCGCGAAAAAATCGCAGAAGGCACTTCCGTCACCATCATAGCGGAACCCGCCACAGGTTGGAAATTCGCCGGCTGGACAGGCAAAAGCGCAAGCGATGCAGGCACCGCAAACACGTGGAAAACCACGATGAGCAAAGACATCGAACTCGGCGCCATATTCGACGCCAAAGGCACAAACACCTTCCAAGCCGAAGACGGCATCATCGATAACGCCATCAACGAAAGCACCAACGCAGGATTTGCGGGCACAGGCTACATCAACTTTGGCACCGGAAAATCTAGCGTCCAAATCCCCGTCTATGCAGAATACCCCGGCGAATACACCATGGCCATGACATACGCCAACGGCAGCGGAAAAGCCCGCAGCCTCGCCATCGCGGCCCCCGGCACATGCACCGCCGGAATCGACGGATGCAAAGGCGCCAACATTATTTCGTTCGAAGCCACCGACAACTGGACCACATACCAGACAAAAGAAACAACCATTACGCTCCCCAAAGGCGCAAGCTATATCACCTTCGCCATCGTTGACGGGAACGACGGTCCGAACCTCGACCAAATCAAGCTCACCGAAAAGAACGTCGAAAAGCAAGACTCGTCCACGACCATTCTACCAAAAGTTTCACGTTTCAGCACGGCTGCTGGTGAAACCCGCATCTACGACATCAACGGCAAACTCGTGCGACACACCCACGGAAAAGCCAATACTACAGGCCTTGCCCCCGGCATCTACATCGTAAAGACCACAACACAAAGAAATCACAAACAAAAAATGGTCCAAGTCCACTAGAATTTGTTAATTTTATGGTATGCTTGGAATCGAACAGAAAAAAGGAAATGACGAACAGCTTTGCGGCAGAATGATTGCCTACGCAAGAATTTTGCCCTCTCCGGACGCCGAACCCAACGAAACACCGTTTGACGACATGATCAAAAACGGTCTTTTGACATTGGAAGGCGACTTTCGCCAATTTGCCCATACGCCAAGCAAAAGAGAAGTCAACCGCGCCGTCGATGCAAAACTCAACAACTTCCTCGAAACCATGGAAGAAAACGGTGTGGAACTCCCCGAGAACTTAAACGTCGATGCCATGCGCGAACGCCTCCATGAACTCGCGAACATGGAAGTCATCCCCATTCCCGCCCGCATAGGGAATTTCAGCAACGAAGAAGACATCCTCAAAGAAGATGCGGACATCTACTACATCGGCGAATTTATCGGTGCAAACCAGGCACATTACTGCCTCACCACGCTCCCCATCTATTACCAGGCAAAGTATCGCGAACAAGCTAAGCGTAGCGAAATGGACATGCTCAACGAAGTGCTCTCGCAATTCGAAGAAGGCGACTTCGTAGGCACCGAAGAAATCCAGAAGGATTCCGAAGAACTCTTCCCGAAGGGCCTCACGCTCAACACATTCATGGGCGACCTCTCGAAACTCCTCAATGTACGCGTCATACCGTTCTTGCTCGCCTGCGAATCCGACAATGAATACAACACGCAAATCCAGCTTTTCTACACGTTCATGAAGGGATACCCCGATCAGAACGACATCAAGCGAATCGACAAAGCCTTACGTGAACTCCGCAAACAAAGCGATTCCATCGCAGCCCGCAACCTGCTCGAACTCAGCTGCAAGCGCATCAACGCCATCTACAACGAAGATTCACAACTCGCTAGCGAACTCGCCAAGCAAATCGAAACAATGGAAAACGTGTAGCATAGATATTGCAAAAATGCATACGAAAAGTCCCGGATTAAATCCGGGATTTTTTAGGTCAACTTATATAGTTCCAACAGTTTTTGAACCTTTTGAGGTACTTTTTCAAATTCTCGTTCATATTTTTTGCGAGTCGCCCATTCCTTCGGGAACATACACAAAGCCTGTAGCCAAGCTTTTGCCAGGGCCCCGCAGATAGCGAACTTCGACAGCTTTTTGCCATCACCGGAAGAACCAGGGACTCCACCCTTGGCCATGTTCACGTAACGTACAAATCCACGGAGAGGCAGTTTCAATATATCGCCCAGCGGCAACAGACGAAATGCCGAGCGCAATCGATTGCGTTCAGAATAAAACAACTTCATCGGCGAGTAACGAACCGTCGTCATGGAGCGTTCATGATAAACTCTTGCCTCCGGGCAAAAGACCGTCTTGAACCCTGCCAAATTGTGCCTAAAGTACCATTCGGTCTCTTCAAAGAACAAGAAGAAACTCGCATCCATTTTGCCAACCGCTTCTGCCGCCGTTTTGCGGAAACTCATCACGGCACCATAGCAACCGAACACTTCTTTCTCGCGCACATCCGCCTGCGATATATCCAAGCCACTAGCCTCGTTCTTGGCAAACAAATCCGCGCCAAGCAACACACCCACAGCGTTCACCACACCGCTTTTTTCCATCACAAGACTTGCAACGGAACCGCATTCTGGGTGGCGATCAAAGCATTTGAGCAAGTTTTCGGCCCACGTAGAATCAAATTCCAAATCCATATTGCAAAGCACTTGTATCTCGGATTCCATCTGCGAAAGGAGCCCGTTACAGGCGCCTGCATATCCCAAATTTTCGGGACTTTCGACAATTATGCATTCAAGTGCCGAATTTTTCAAAAGTTCAATGGAATTGTCCGTCGAAGCATTATCAAAAACAAAAACCCGAACAGGATTTGTTTGTGCCTTCAAACTTTTGACGCACTTCGTCAGTTCATCACCGCCATTATAGTTAATTATGCCAACATCTATTTCCATAATTATCCAAAGCAAAAGGAACAAAAAAAGGGACCGGCACGGTCCCTTCAAATATAGATTAAATGCAAAGCAAATTACTACAATCCGTAGTAACGGATATAGTCGATTTCGCCGACAAAGAAACGGTTATGCTTTGCTTGCATCATCGCATCGTAACCTATGCCAATGTCATATCCCAAAGCGGACACATCGCCCTTAGCTGCCGCCTTCACTACCAAATTGTCGTTCTGGAAAACCTTGATGGAATCGGCAGTGCGTTCTACGCGAATCTTAGTCCATTCATCAAGAGCAAGCTTGTCTCCTTTATAGAGGTTCCATTCCGTACCATCAACGTCTTCGTCACGGAAGTGAACCGTAAGCACGCCATTGTCGAGGCGAACAATCCAGCCAGTGCCATAGCGTCCAGGAGGTTCAGCCACGATGATGTTCTGCATTTCGCCAAACTTGGTCGGTTTCACGCGAGTTTCAATAGCAAAGGTATTGCGCTTGAAAGTCTTGGAAAGCGGAACCACCAAACCAGACTTGCCATCGAGAACAACCGTCGTATCGACAACTTCTGGTTCACCCACCAAATACTTCGTGGAATTGTTGGCCATGCGATCAAGGCCCACGAACTTCGGTTCGTTGAATTCCCAAGCGACAAGCGGCTGTTCCACCTTTTCGGTCACAGAACCCTCAGTAAAGGAACCGAGCTTGCCAAAGCGGACGTAGTCCATTTCGCCAACGAAATAGCGGTCATGGAAAGCCTGTTGCATGCCATCATAACCAATACTCCAGTCGTAAGCCATCTGTGTCAAATCGCCCGTATAGGCAGCCGCAACAGTAAGTTCACCATCCTGGAACAGCTTAACGCTATCGGCACTGCGTTCCAAACGGATTTCGCTCCATTTGTCAAGAGTCATGGCCTTGCCCGGGAAAGCCTTCCAGTCATCGCCGCTCTTGTCTGCATCACGCAGATGGACCGTCAAAACACCTTCATCAATGCGGAGAATCCAGCCGTCCACACCTCTTCCAGGAGGCTCGGCGACAAGAATATTCTGCATCGTGCTAAATTGAGTCGGCTTTACTCGTGCTTCCACGACAAAATCGTTAATCTTGATTTTAGAATCAAGCTTCACCGAGAAACCGGACTGACCATCAAAAGCAGCGATTCCTTCAACAGCGGAGACCGCACCTTCAGTCACGGTCGCATTGTGCCCGTTGCCTGTCGCATCAAGGCCAACGTTTGCGGAATCATTAAAGTCCCATTCGGCAATCCAAGCCTTATCGAGTTTTAAGGAATCGCCTTTTTCGACTTCAACGTCCCCACAACCTTTCGGCAAAGTCTTGCAAGTCGCGGTGGTATCAACCACAGATTCAACCGTATCCTTGATATCCTTCACGACTTCTACGTCAATCTGGTCGATTTTACCATTTTTGCAATGGCACTTGCCGGATTCTTTCTTATCGAAACCGATTGTAATCTTACCTTTCACCGAGATTTCGGTGCCATTACGGAAAGCCCCCTCGATTTTGCCGTTCACCACGATGACAACAACCGATTCGGCATGCTCCACGCGGATATTGTTAAGTTTGTTCTTATCACAAACTTTATCCGTTTCAAACTTTTTCCATTTGCCATTCGCCTTGTCGCGCCAAGAATAAACAACCGCACCATTTTCTACTTGAACAATCCAAGCGGCACCATCGCCATCGACGCCAGCCGAGGCAACTGTATAAGTGGAGTCGTCCTTAACCGTCACATCGGCGTTGACTGCAATATTGCCATTTTCAAGCGTAGAGTCAATCGTAACAGAAGCGTTTTCAAGTTCTTCAGAAGTCGAAGCGTCAAATTGACGAGAATCAACGACGGAACGTCTGTAAAGAGCCATATGGGCCTTAGCGTCCTGTACATTGACTACAGCAATACCTTCAGACGGAACCTGTTTATCACCAGCCGAAACCGGAGATGAAAAATCATCCGAATTCGAGGAACATCCCGCAATTACACCAAACGTTGCCAAAGCAACCGCAGGAATTAAATATTTTTTATTCATGAAACCTCCTTTCACTAAATAAGAAAATAATAATTTCCCACTAAAAAGACAAGAACTTATTTCTTTATTTTGGTCAAAAAACCGTACTGGAACGGGATATAACTGAGGTGACTCAAAATATTCGGCATAAATTTCAACTGTTTGCGTATCCCCACGATACGCTCGACTTCAAGGCCATTTTCCTTGGCAAAGCGGATAAAGCTCTTCTTGGTCCAAAAAGTCTTGTGGTTAATGTCTAGAACACCCAAGGCCTTTTCACCTTGATCCACCTTGACATACCGGAAATCACGCGTGATGATAATCTTGAGAATATTCTCGACACAGATAAAGTTTGGGAGAGACAACAAGATATGTCCCTCCGGAGTCAAGTGATTCTTGCAAAAATTGATTAAATCCACAGGATCATTTACATGTTCCAACACGTCACACATGACAATCAGGTCAAACTTTCGGTCTTCTTTATAGTCTTCGTATAACACATGATGGTATTCGTTGAAACCGCCCGGAAAGTTATCCACAGTCTGGCAGTCCGTTCTTTGTTCTGGTTCAATAGCCACCTTATAGGAATCTTTCGGGTAAATAACACAGTTCTTGCCAGAACCGGCCCCTATTTCCAAAACACTTTTGGCATCTTTAGGAACCAACATCGCGATATCATAACGAATTTTATTCGGATACATAAAAGCCTCTTTTTAATCAAATATAATTTTTTCTGTAGCCAAAATGCTATTTTTAGGACAATGGCAACCGATAACACAAGCAAGAAGCTTTTTATCAAGCGAATTATCCAACTTTTTGTTAGCGTTGGCGGCTTTGCCTATATTTTCCACAAGATTCCTTTCGCAGATGTCATCCAGAACTGGAACGTCGGCATGACCCCCTGGATTATCGCCATGCTTGTCGCAGCGACACTCATCATGGCCATCCAGGCGAACCGCTGGAAAGGCCTTTCGGTGCAGGGTCCGGAAATTCCTTTCAAGACATACTACGCCTACACCGCCCTGGGCTACTTTTTCAACAACTTGTTGCCGACCGGTTTCGGAGGCGATGCCGTAAAGTCGCTCGCCTTCGGCAAAAAGTTCAACCAGACAAGTCAATCGGTTTCGGCGGTATTGCTCGCCCGCATCCAAGGGCTACTCGCCATGTTCCTTTGCTTTTTCATTGCGCTCCCCTTTGCGTTGAACAAGGCAGAAATTCCCCTCGTCTATACAGTTACCATGACGGCAGCCCTTCTTGCCTGCATGGTTTTTATCCTGCTCTGCCTTTTTTCGGACAAGTTCCCGATTCCCCATTTTGTCACGGATAAACTCACCTTCATCCCCAAGTTGCAGGCAAGCCTTTCCATTTACAGGAAGTACAAAAAACAGCTCTTTCTTTCGTCGCTGGACTCCCTGTGGATACAGTTACTGACATTGTTTATAGCCTACGCTTATTTCAAGGCGGTCGGAGTCGATATCGACATCAGCATTTTGGTCGTATTCACGAGCATTACCATAGTCGTGTCGATGCTCCCGATTTCGCTGAACGGCATCGGCGTCCGCGAAGGGATTCAGGTCGCCCTGTTCACCGGAATTCTCGGAATCCCAGCCCCGGTCGTGCTGGCAGCAGGCCTGCTGGGCTATATTCCGTTGCTTTTCCAGGCGGCCCAAGGCGCAATCGTGCTTATCGCCCGCAAAAAATAGTCATCCGCAAGCACCTTATTCATGCCCGCCACCGAGCACATGTCATGCCCGCCACCGAGCGGGCATCTCCTTTTTATACAAAAAAGCCCCGCCGGAGCGGGGACTTTCAAACTTCGCTTTTCGAAGAATTATTCTTCGGCGAGGGCTTCCTTGTATTCATCGACTGTCGCGATGTACTCGTCAATCATGTCCTGCTTGGAATCCAAGTGGGCCAAAATCTTTTCGAGGTGTTCCTTGGTGAACACGGTCTTGAGCTGGCGGGAAGCGTGACCTTTGTAGCCCCATTCCTTGAGGATTTCATCCGTGACCACGAAGGAATCGTCCAGCGAGACAAAGCGCATCGGGCCATAGACAGCCCAGTTGTGTTCCATCTGCATGCATTCAGGTTCTTCCATTTCAGGGTTTGCCATGTAGCGCTGCACGTGGCGGGTGCGAACATCCTTGATCTTGTCGATGCGCATGTAACCCATGATGAGGTACTTGTTGCGCATTTCGGAATCGCTCAAACCTTCGTAGCGGGTGCCAAATAGAATGTAACGGCTCTTGCTCTTCACAATCGTGTTGATCGCCTTTACATTGTAGCAGCTCATCAAACCATAAGTGCTGGTTTCGTAGTTCGGTTCATAGAGAAAGCCCTTTTCATTTTCGTTCAGCTGGTCGCGGACGGGCATTTCGGACTGGTGGCTAGTTTCCACATAAAGCAGACTCCCCGCCATGTTGCCGCGGTAGTCTTGCCAACCTTCAAGATTGATCTGTGTTTTTGGCATTTTAAAAATCCACTCAATAGTTAAAAGTTCGAAATTAAAAAGAATACAAGCGGACCGAGTACGGTTCGTCAGTAACAAGCATCAAAATACAATTTACAGATTAAAAAGTCAACGACTCCGCCGAAATATCTTCCATTCCAAAGCGAAAAGCGCCTTTTTTGAAAAATTCTGCGGTATCTGTTGTCAAATATTTAACATTTCCGCCCTTCGAAAGCCGTTTTTCCATGTCCACATGCCGGCGGAGATAATCGAGAGTCTTGTCGGCGACGATATCGCCCTGGACAATCAGTCGGACATGGGGTGGAAGTGCGGCCCGAATTTCGCCTTCGAGAAGCGGGTAGTGTGTGCAGGCCAGCAAAACCGTATCGATTTCGGGGTCTGCCGCCAGGAGCTGTTCGACGTCCTTTTTCACAAAAAAGCGAGAGCCCTCGGTTCCGCGCTCGCCGTACTCCACGAGCGGGACCCACATCGGGCAGGCATGCTGGGTCACATGCAGGTTCGGGAAAAAGTGACTGATTTCGAGGACGTAACTGTTCGAGGACACCGTCCCTGCCGTCGCGAAAATGCCGATATGTCCCGTTTTCGAGAACTTGCCGATTTCTTCGGCGGTCGGCCGGACAATGCCAAGCACTCGGCGGTCCGGGAACTCGACCGGGAGCACCTGCTGCTGGATGCTGCGGAGTGCCTTTGCCGAAGCGGTATTACAGGCGAGAATCACCAGCGGGCACCCGCGGCGGAACAGTTCGCGCACCGACTGGAGCGTGTAGCGGTATATCGTCTCGAAACTGCGGGAGCCATACGGAGCACGTGCGTTATCGCCCAGGTACAGGTAATCGTACTGCGGAAGCGTGTGTCGGAGCTTCTGCAAAATCGTGAGCCCGCCAAAGCCGGAATCAAACACGCCTATCATACGCTTCTTCCATCTTGCCGCGGACGTACGGGAGCAGTTCATGGCGCGGGTCCATTTCGTCGCCACCATGCGTTTTCTTGAATTCAACCGTATCTATCGGTTCAAGAATTTTCATGTTGACCGGGTGGTGCTTGGAATCCTTGCGGTGTTCCCAAAGCAGGTCGGAACCTTTTGTAACAATAGGCAAAATGATAGCATTCGCATCGACAGCCAGCCTAAAGCAACCGCTCTTGAAAGCGACCATGCCATCGCGCTTGCTGCGAGTGCCTTCCGGGAAAATGAAAAGTCTAAGCATCTTGCCCGACTGGACCGCCTTCTGGATGGTTGCCGCACCGCCGCCTTTTTCCCTATCGATAAAGACACAGCCCAGCTTATGCATCCAGAAATTCAAAATCGGGATGCGCTGCAACTGCGTCTTGGCGATAAACCCAACAGTACGCTGCAAGGCAAGGAACGCGAGCGGAATATCCAAGTACGAGCGATGATTGCCCATCACGAACACCGGGCGGGTCCAATCGACTTTTGCGAGTTGCGCCTGGTCTTCAATAGTCAAATCGACACGCAAGACCTTCATGCAGAACCGGGAAAAGTATTGCACCTTTTCTTCAATCCAAGAATCCAAGTCTTTGCGACGGAACATATAGACAAAGGCAATTTTTACAATATACCGGAGCATAAAGAAAAAGATTCTCGCCACGGCGTATATTCTAAATAACATAACTGGCATATTTATATCGACCTTTGAAGTTTCCCTGGGCAAAAAGCGAGACCGTTTGAATTTCGCAAGGCGCCCTTTCCAATACCTATGTTTGCAATATAGTAAAACCAAAAAAGATTCTGCCCGCGTGACCCCGACATAGAACAATCTACGCTCTTCATCCAGCTGTTTTTTACGCTGTGCGCGGTTCCCCGAGCAAGAACCCGGCGTAAGCCCCTCGGACATTCCCGCATAATAGACCACCGCATACTGGAGCCCCTTGGACGCATGGACCGTCTCGACGTGGATTCCGTCTTCGAGAACTTCACCGCCGTTGATGTCGCCAACCGCCTCTGCGCCGGCCACGACATCCCCCGCAATCGGGAGGCGGGCATCGCGAAGGGCCTCTTCATAGTATAGGCGTTGCCTATTATAGCGCACGAGAATAGCAAAATTTTTCCATTGCAAGTCGTAGCTTTCTCGGAGCAGCTTGATGGATTCGATAATTTTCTGCATTTCTTCGACCGGGTCTTCGCTCACCCAAATTTCGGGTTCCCGGTTTTCCTTGAAAATCGACGAACCGCCGGAACCGTTCATATTGCCGGCACGCAAGACTTTCCGCAAGTGGATGGGCTTGTTTTCGAAAATACGGTTCGAAAAATGCAAGATGTTTGCCACCGAGCGGTAATTCCATTCCAGACGGATGAGCGAGCTCTCCTTGAAGTCATCGCGGAAGCGGTTGATATTTCCTATGTCGGCGCCACGAAATCCGTAAATAGCCTGGTCGTCATCGCCAACGACAAAAAGCGATTTGCGTTCACCGAGCAACGCCTTGACAAGCCGATACTGCGACGGGTTGATGTCCTGGTATTCATCCACGAGAATTTCCGTCCATTGATTCTGGAAATACGCGCGTACTTCATCATGATTTTCGAGCAAATGAATTGCCTGATAAATAAGGTCTTCAAAAACGACTTGTCCAGATTCCAAAACGCGATTACGCAAAGGTTCCAACTTTTTCAGGAGCTTCGCAGGATGCGCATCCGAAAAAAGTTCTTCGCGTGAGAAGCGGAATTTTCGTCCGCCGACTTTCGCCAATTCCTGCATAAAGGACTTGTCCGCCGACTCCGTCGGCACAGGCATTTTCTTGAAACCGACAAGCTCGTATGCAGGGCAAGAGCTGTAAGCCTCCGCTGTCATCCCCGATTTATTCGGGGATCTCCTTTCCTCACTTGTCATCCCGGATTTATTCCGGGATCGCCTTTCCATAGTGAGCATAACAGGCACTTTCGACTTGAGGATAAACAGCGCAAGCGAATGGAACGTGCATAGCCGCACGCCTGCATCGGGGAACAGTTTTTGCACACGTTCCCGCATTTCGGTAGCCGCTTTCGCCGTAAACGTGAGCGCCAAGATTTTTTCCGGTTCAACGCCAGACATTATCCGGTACTGGATTCGCTTGGTCAAAACAGAAGTTTTTCCCGAGCCCGCCCCCGCTAAAATCAAAAGTTGTCCGTTCTTTTCATGGTCGTGCAGTACAGCAGCACGCTGGTCGGAGTTCAACCCCGCAAGAATATTTTCTACATCCATAAAACCACAGCGCCCCTTAAGCGCAAGTTCATATAGCAAACGGATATAGTAAACGATTTAGAAAATTACCGAGACTTTTTCGGCCCCATCAAGAAGACGACAGCGCCGAACAAGCTCAACAACAAACTTACAAAATATGCAAGCAGTTGGATTACAACCGATTCAAGACCGGGCACTCCAGCCCGTGCAAAAAGCGACTGCGCCAAAAATTCACGCGGACCGAACCCGCCAATCGAAATCGGGAGTGCACTTACAATCGCAACAAGCGGAATGTAATAGAAGTACCACGACATCGAGAGGTTCACGCCAACGGCAATCCCGCAGAAAAAGTGGACGAAGATGCGCAACGACTGCGTCACCATCGAAAGACAAATAATATTCACCCAAAGTTTCTTGGAACGGAACTTCTGGAAACGCTCAAACATACGGAGCAATCGCGTCTCGATTTTTTCGGGCAAAATTTTCGCAGCGAAGTCGCAAAAGAACTTGCCGATTCGACGGCTCAGAAGTCCGGCAAACATCACGCAGAAACCGATAAAAATCCAAATGGACGGCCAAATGAACGCACGCTGTTCAGGATCATGTACAAAGAACAACGCGCCTACGGCAAGCGCAAACAACGTAATAAAGAATAGTCCAAACAACCGATCAAACACCGTCGCCGTAAAGCCTGCACCAACGGTGTCCTGGCCACCCTGCATGCGAATGTCATAGACCTTCTTGACGTCACCACCGACATTGCCCGGCATAAAGTTGTTAAAGAACAGTCCCACATAATAAAGCTTAAGGAGTTCGCCATACTTCATGCGGACACCCTGTTTTTCAAGCAGGAGTTTCCACTGGTAGCAGGCGGTAAAATTCGAAACCGCAAGGCAAAGCAACGCCAAGAAAAGCGGAGAAACGCTATTCTTCTGGAACAAGTTGTAGAGGTCGCTCACATCCCATTCCGGGTCGTTCACAATGTTACAATAGACAAAGTAAGCGGGGACAAGCGTCACCACCAGTTTCAAACAAAAAATAATCAGCGACTTATACTTCGGATTCAATGTCATTATCGTACGCTCCCCTCAACCGTACGTTGCAACAACTCTAACGTTTCTCGAGCAGAATTTTCCCAGCTGAACGATTCGGCATAGCGCTTGGCATTACGACCGAGATTCGTCCGCAGTTCTGCATCGCCATAAACTTTTTCCATCGCAGAGGCACACGCGGCAGCATCGCCCGATGGGAACAGGATTCCGGTTTCGCCATCACGAACGCTATCGCGCAGTCCCGGCACATCGGAAGCAATCGTCGTCTTGCAGAGCTGCGCCGCTTCCATCACGGTAAGGCCCCAGCCTTCCTTGTAGCTCGTCTGCAACAGCGCAAGCGAAGACGAAAGCAGTTCGTACTTGCGGGCCGACGAAACATACCCCGTCAATTCCACCTTGCCATCCAGGCCGTGCGATTCAATCCAAGCCGGAAGCTTTTTCAAAAGCGGTCCATCACCGACAACATACAACTTGACTTCAGGGTGCTTTTTCGAAAAAATTTCAAACGCTTCAAGCGCCGTCCAGATTCCCTTGTAGCGGTGGACGCGAGAAAGCCAGATGAAATAAGGTTCCGGCGCATTTTCTCTACTAGACTGCGCGGCAGTTTCACAACACGAACCTTCGTTGATCAGTGCGTCAATCGCAGGCATTTCCGAGCCGTTGTAAATCACGGAAATCCGGCCTTCATCCACACCAATTTCGGCAAGTTCTTTCTTGGTGCTCGGGCTTACGACGACAAACGGCTGCGTGCGGTAAAAAAACGGAATAATCCGCTCAAAGAACCAGACGCCAAACGCTACCGGGAAAAAGGCCTCCGCAAAAATCGACTTGCGCCACAAGTGATGCATCTGCACCAAGAGCGGTTTGCGAACGAACCAATGCGCAAAGACCGGCAACTTGTTCAAATCTTCAACGACAACGTCAAAGTTGAATTCGCGGTCAAGCTTTTTCAAGTTCAATGCAACCGTGAATTGGAACATCAAATCGCCACCCTTGCGGATGACCTGAATTCCATCGACAACCTCGCGCTCCTTGGCCCCCGAAAAAGCCGTCGTAAACAGGACCACTTCGTGCCCCATCTCTACAATCTTCGAGAAAATGCGATGCAAATGCTTTTCGGCGCCGCCGGCAGCCGGATGCATGCGATCCCGATAATTTACGACGAGAATTTTCAAGCAATCACCTAAGGTTTACGCCCGATAACGCCAATGCAAAGTTGTGTGTAATGCATCACCGGCACGGACTGGAGCGAGTCCAAAATTTTATCCTTAAACTTCTGATAAGCGGTTCCGTCAAGCGGATACTTCGGGAGTTCAACACCGAACTTGAAGCCGAGTTCGCGAAGGATTCGATAGAAAAGGTTCGGGCGCATCCAGTCGCCATACTGGTAAACGCATTCAAAGCCCGCATCACGCATGAGTTGCTTGAGTTGCCCCATCGTAAACTGCTTTTCCCAACCCGCAAACCACTTGTCCATCGCAATCAAAATATGCTTGATAATCGTATAGGGATGAACAGTCTGCGGCACGTCGCAAAGGCAGCAACCGCCATGCTTTACGATGCGGAAATTTTCCTGAATCAGCGGGAGCGAATCCTTGAAATGTTCAGCCAAGCCCTGATGGAAAACCAAGTCAAAAGTGTTGTCCGGGAACGGCGACTTGAACGCATCGCCACGGACCAAGTGCAAATTTGTAAGGTTTTCGCTTTCGCGGAGAGAATTAACGATTTTCAGGCTATTTTCGGCGTAATCGAGAACATAGACATCGGCGCCCAAACGAGCGAGTTCGGCACTGTCGCGGCCGGTACCTGCACCGACCTCCAAAACCTTCAAGCCTTCGAGCTTAAAATTCTTCTTGATAGCTTCTATAATAGACGGCGAAGACGGATAGACCTTGTCCATGTCGTTCTTGCGCTGCCAAAAACGGTTCCAAACAGATTGATCGGGTTCTTTAATCGACATAACGAGGAAAATATATGAAAAAATGAGAGTAGGAAGTAGGAAGTAGGAAGTTAGAAGTGGGTTATTAGACGAGAGACGACAACTGAATAAGTCGAGCGTTGCGACCAACGAAGTTGGGCATGACCGAGACGATCAGTTGGGACTTGAGCAAAGCGATAAATGCGTAAGGCGAATATTGCGGCAAAAAACTTGTTTTTTGACATAATTGAGCCTAGCATTTAGCACATGTGCAAAGTCCAAAGACGAGAGACGAAAGAGGCTAGTAAATTGCGGTTGGTGGTTAGTCATTGGTCAACGGTCATTAGAAACGTCATTCTGAGACCGCAAGGTCGAAGAATCCAGTGCGATTCAAAACTTAACTGGCCCCTTCGACGTGCTGCGCTTGCTCAGGATGACACCCCTCGGCCCCCTAACTTCACATCTCAAAATGAAACACAGGATTACATTCAGCGCCATTTTTCAGAATGGGTGACAACATCTGTAGCATTTTGCGCACTCTGTTTCTGTGTAATATTGTCACGTTTTGAAAAATTTGTTATATTTTTACGACAAATTTTGCAATTTTTCAACAAAAACCTGAGGTTGAACTTGATTTAAAACACGGAAAAAAGCTATTTAAGGTCCTATTTGTAAAAAATTTGGAAAATTTTACACAATTGGCACGCAACTTGCTTTAAAAAAGCGATATTATAAGGGCAAGGTTTTTAAAATGCATATTGATTCTACCGATACCACTCTCAAAAGATACTTAGAAGACATCCGTCGTACCGCACCCCTCTCCCGCGAAGAAGAACAGATTCTTTTCCAGAAAGCAAAAGAAGGCGACAAAATCGCCCGTAAAAAACTGATTTCTGCAAACATGCGTTTTGTGCTCAAAGTGGCCATCCAGTACCGTGGTTGCCCGATTCCGCTTCCGGACTTGGTCAGCGAAGGCGCTATGGGACTTGTCCGCGCAATCGAATCCTTCGAACACACCCGTGGTCTCAAATTCATCAGCTATGGCGTCTGGTGGATCAAGGCTTACATTACTCGTGCTATTAACGAACAGGGCAACCTCATCCGCTTGCCGGCAAACCAGCACCTCCGCGTGCGCAAGGCCTTGCACGAGCAGTCCCGCGGTAAGGAAATCAACGAAGAAATCCGCGAACTTATCCAAATCGGCCAGCGCGGCGTTTCGTTCGACAGCCCGCTCAAGGCAGATTCCAAGGCCACTTACGCCGAAGTCCTCCCGGACAGTGGCGCATCGAACCCGGAAGCCGACTCCGAAATCCAGAGCGTCGAAGCTCTCGCTCGCGACCTCATGGAACAGCTCCCGGAACGCGAAGCCAAGGTCATCACCGGCATTTTCGGCATCAACCAGGAAGCTCCGCAGACACTGCGCGAAGTGGGCGAATCCATGAACATTTCCCACGAACGTGTGCGTCAGTTGCGTGACCAGGCTCTCCGCCGCATCCGCAAGTACAATAGCAAGGACTTCTTGCAAGAAAAGAAGGACGCGTTCTTGGCTGCGATTAATAAGTAGCAAGCCGAGAGTTGCGCGCAAACCAAAATTAAACTTGTCATACCCGCCGGAGCCTGTGCTGAGCGCAGTCGAAGTAAGCGGGCATCTCCTTTTATGCTGAGCCCTTACTGGCAGGCGTTCAATACGTCCGTGACGATGCTGTCCATGAAAATCCAACCGCGGCCGACGAGTTTCAAGAATCCACCTTCAAGCGTTGCAAATCCTTTTTTGACCCACGGTTCATAGCCATCCGGCGAAATAACGGCACCTTCAGCCGCAAGTTTATTCAAGTCCAGCCCGGAACGTTGCCGCAGTGAAAGCCACACGCGCTCCGTCAAGATGTCGTCCTTGTCTAAATCGTCGTATGTCAGCGACGCGTCTGGCGAGCCCGCATTCACGTAATCACGCCAGCGAGGGTACATTTCCGGAGCACAGAAACGACGACCGTCAAAAAAGCTATGCGCACCCGGCCCAAAGCCAATGTACTCGCCGCGATTCCAGTAGTTCATGTTATGCAAGCTCTCGTTGCCCGGTTGTGCAAAATTCGAAACCTCATAACGCAGAAAACCTTTTTTCTCCAGAATCTCGACGCCACCGAGATACATCGGCTCGTACAAGCTATCATCAATTTTTTCTTCGCCACGAGATACGCGACCGCCCAAAAGCGTCCTCTCGCCCACGTTCAAGCCGTAAAAACTCAAGTGTCCAAGCGGAAAATCCGACAAACGGTCAACATCGCTCAAGAAAGAATCCACCGACTGCCCCGGCAAATCGAACATTAAATCCGCCGAAACCTTCGCCTGCGGGAGCGACGTTAACAAATGAAGCGCCTCAAAACCGCGCTCTACCGTATGCCTGCGGCCTATGCGGTCCAGCAGCGTTTGCGAAAACGTCTGGAGTCCGAGACTAAAGCGGCGAACCCCGCACGAAAGCGCGGCCTGCACAGATTCTTCGGTACACGATTCCGGATTGAACTCCATCGAAACTTCGTCCAGTTCACGAACGCGCACGCCACACGCTTCGAGTACCGCAAAAATACGTTCAAGGCACGCTTCCGGCAAAATTGAGGGAGTTCCGCCGCCAAGATAAAGCGTCCGCGCTTGCGAGAGCGCCCCCTTATGAACTTCGTCAAAGACATGAATTTCACGCTCCAGCAAGCCCGCATACTCTTCAAACAGCCGAGCATTCGCAGGCATCACGCGAAAATCGCAATAATCGCAAATTTTCGCACAAAACGGGACGTGAATATAAATACCGAACATAGACCGTATTTTTCTTTTCTAGCAAAAAATAAAATATTTTTGATTAATTCACCCACATTCCCCTTGACAAGCCTAAAAAATAAAACTATAATTGGTTCACCTCGCGGGAATAGCTCAGTTGGTAGAGCACGACCTTGCCAAGGTCGGGGTCGAGGGTCCGAGTCCCTTTTCCCGCTCTAAAAAAGAAAACCACCTACAAAGGTGGTTTTCTTTTTTATTGTCGAACTGGACGAGGACCCGAGAAGAGGGGCCGACTAAATTCTTTCGTGGGCGAAGCCCGTGGAAAGAATTTAGGACTTTGAGCGCAAGCGAAAAGCCCGTAAGGGTGGCAAGCCAGCCTTGCGTAAGCAAGGAGACTGGCGCAGCCATCAATCCCTTTTCCCATCTCCCGTCCCCACTCCAAAAAACTCATTATTTTTCCCCTTCCCCTTTACAACATGAAAGTTTATTTCTATATATGGTTCACCCCGCGGGAATAGCTCAGTTGGTAGAGCACGACCTTGC
>JAFWRL010000324.1 GCA_017520105.1 Fibrobacter sp. | reverse complement strand
GTCGCGCATGCCATCGCTCCACGGTTCTGCACCGAAGATGCCGCGCTTCACATTGAGCTTGGAAATGTCGACGCCCATCTTTTCGGCAACGTCGATAATGCGGACAAAATAACTCGGAGTGCCACCCACTGCGGTCACGCCGAAGTCCTTCATGAGCATCACCTGGCGTTCGGTATTACCGCCGCTAATCGGCACGACTGTAGCGCCGAGGGCTTCGAAACCGCCATGGATGCCAAGGCCGCCCGTAAAGAGGCCATAGCCGTAGAAGTTCTGCACAATGTCCGTGCTGCGGAATCCGCAAGCGAGGAGGCCGCGCTTTACGACCTGAGCCCACACGTCCATGTCTTCCTTGGTGTAGCCCACCACGATTGGCTTACCGGTAGTGCCGGAGCTTGCATGCAGACGCACGACTTCGCTCATATCTACTGCGAAAAGGCCGTACGGACACGTGTCGCGCAAGTCCTTCTTCATGGAGAACGGAATCTTCACGATGTCTTTCAACGTCTTGATGTCATCGGGGGTAACACCCTTTTCGACCATGCGTTCGTGGAACAGCGGAACCTTTTCGTAGGCGAGCTTCACTGTGGCACGCAAACGCTGCAATTGCAGTTCACGCAGTTTTTCTTCGGGCATAAAGTCGAGCGCCATTTCGGGCAGGACTTTGTTTTCTTCGTCGTTCCAGGCTGTAGAGCGCATAATATCCTTCAATAATGATGGGTTTAAAAATTTCGTTCTAAATATAAATAAAGTGAAATCATTGCGTTTTAAATCATATTGTTTCTTTTTCTTTGCAAGGAAAACGTAAAACCCGCAGAAAATGTAAAGTGGGCAGGGCGATTTCTGTCATAGGGGTGTTTTTCAAAAAGTCGGGTGGGCGAGGGGAGTGTATTTTTTGTATTTTTGGGCAGAAATTTAAATAAACTGCTTTTATAGGTAGGTCTATTCTGCGTTCCCGTTCGCTTTTATTCGCTCTTGCTTTGGTCGGTATGTCGAATGCCCAGTTGTTGGACATGTCGCAAATTTCCGACAAGTATATGGTTGAAAATAAGATTAACAAGATTCGTGTCGAAGGCACTCATCACATGGACGATCGTTCCGTTCTTGGGCGTATCGGCATCCGTGTGGGGCAAAGCTTTTCTCCCTCGGTTCTTTCAGAAAAAGTTGAAAATTCAGTGAATTCTCTTTATGCATCCGGCTTGTTTGACGATGTGACTGCATGGGTGGATTATGTGGGTGAAGGTTCCGATGTGGAGTTGATTTTCAAGATCAAGGAACTCCCTGCGTTGGATACTGCGATTTTGGACGGCTGCGACGAAGTTTCCGAGGACGATTTGCGTCTCAAGATTCACATGATTCCAGGGCAGGTCTATAGCAAGGCCCAGTTGGAACGTACTCGTCAGGCTTTGCTCGAACATTACCGCTCCGAAGGTTTTTTGCTTGCCGAAGTGGGCTACCGCGAAGAAGAGACGGATGAATACCAGAACAAGGTGACTTTTGTGATTCGCGAAGGCTCCAAGGTTCGCATCCGCGGATTTGACGTGAAGGGCAACGACCACGTGCCGATTGAGGAAATCACCGAGCACATGCTCTCCAAGGAAAACCAGTGGTGGGGCGGTGGCGAATTCAAGGAAAACGTTTTCGAAGCAGACCGCGATACGGTGCTGAACGTGTTCCGTCATTTCGGCTTCCTGGATGCCGAACTCAACGACTACCATGCGGAGTACTTGCCGGATTCTACGTGCTTGTTCTACCTTGGACGCATGGTGCCGGTTGGGGAACGTCTGGCTCCGCTTTACACGCAATTGAACGAGGCCATGGCTGATACGTCGAACCCGCTTTACAAGATGGCGGGCATGCCGACGATGGAAGCGACCCACTATTACAGGAACATGCGCAAGGCTGGTGACAAGAATCCGGTCACAAGGCGCTCTCCTCAAGTCAAGGAAGAAGAAGATGCCTGGACGCTTTTGAACGACATCATCCGTTACGAAAGTGCTCGCAACAAGTGGCTTGGATTGGTCGCTCAACGCAAGTGGAATAATCCGAAGATTGATTCTCTCCTCAAAATCAAGAAACGCTCCGCTTATGAAAGCAAGCTTCTCGTGCGTTATATGATCGAGGACTTGGTTCCTGCTTTGTACAAGTACGACAATATCAGGACTTCGAGCGATATCATTGTGCATATCGACGTGACTGAAGGCCGCCGCTATTACATGGGCGGGCTCCACTTTACCGGGAATGAAGTCCTGAGCGACAAGATGCTGGCATACGAATTCCGCTTGGATAGCGGAGCCGTGTTTGACCAGTACCTTTACGATGCTTCCCGCAAGGCGCTGTTGGATGCTTACCGCGAAGACGGCTACCTCTTTGCCCAGTTCGACGAAGAAAGAACGTTCGAGAATGATTCTATCGTGAACCTTGCGTACAGGATGAACGAAGGCCTGCCCGCCCAGATTCACAAGGTGCACATCCACGGGAACACCAAGACGAACGAAAAGGTAATCCGCCGCGAAGTGCGTCTGTATCCGGGCGATACCTACCGCCAGTCTGCTTTGGAACGTAGCTTCCGCGACATCATGCAGCTCAACTACTTCGACATGGTTGTACCGGACATTAAGGTCGTGGGCGAGCAGGAAGTGGATTTGGATTTTGCCGTGCAAGAAAAGCAGGCCGGTACGGGCCAGTTCAGCTTAGGCGTTTCGTACAGCGAAAGCGATGGCTTTGTCGGAACGGCTAGCGTCTCGATCCCGAACTGCTGTATGGGCGATGGTCAGCAGGCCGCACTCAACCTCGAATACGGTGCCGACAAGAAGAGCGCAACAATCAGCTTTACCGAACCGTGGTTCCTCGACAAGCCGATCACGCTGGGTGCAAGCCTCAGCTACTCTTGGTGGAACATGGAAAAGTACGACGACCACGACATTATGCGTTATGGCGGAAACATCTTTGTGGGTAAGCGACTCAAGTGGCCGGATGACTACTTCTACGGACAAGTGGGTTATGGCTGGCTCATGAACGACCAGGGCCCGAACATCGATAACAGTTACGTGGTCTATACGGGTATCGAATCGGCGTTCAACTTCCGCATCCAGCGTGACGACAAGAACTTGCCGCAGTTCCCGACCGAGGGCTCCCGCTACGTGCTTGACGTGCAGTGGGCGAACGCCGCCTTTGGCAGCGACTTTGAATTTATCAAGGCGGACTTCTCTATCAAGTGGTGGTTCCCGCTGTTCCGTGACCGCTTGTCGATTGCCCTTACAAACGAATATGGCGTTATCTTTGGCAACAAACTGCAACACCGCACTTTGTACAGAATGGGCGGCGTGCTTGGTTATGACGGTATGATGCGTGGTTACGGTGCTGGCTCTATTGGTAGCAGCCGTTTGGGCCGCAGCTACCAGTACATTGGCGCAGAACTCCAGCTTGGCCTTGTGCCGCAGACGTTCTACCTGTTGCCGTTCTTCTTCGATGCCGGTAACGTGTTCGGCGAACGCATTGATACGGAAAAGCGTATAGACAAGCCAAAGAGGAACCCGCTTAGCGAATGGGATCCGACGACCCTCAAGAAGGATATCGGTTTCGGCTTCCGCGTCATAGTGCCGATACTTGGCATTATCGGTTTCGACTTTGCATGGCCGCTCGATCCGGGTGAAGCTTACAATGGTACGAAATATACCAAGGTGGGCGATATGGAATTCAACTTTGTCATTGGTCAGGCTTTCTAGCCTGATGGGAGGTGCTCTATGATTCGCAAGTTGATAATTTTATTCTCGGTAGTCTTTGCATGTGTAAGCTTTGCCGAAGACGGTCTTCGCATTGCCCACGTGGATTCGAAGATTATCTTTGACGGGTATAAGGGCACCAGAAGGGCGCAAGAAGAATACGACCGTCAGGTGGCAAAATGGGAACAGCAGGCGAACCTTCTGCAGAAGGAACTTGCTGCCATCAAGGAAAAGCTTGATAAGCAGGTCCTGATGCTTTCTGACGAAAAGAAGCGCGAACTCGAAGCGGAATACAACAAGAAGGATACAGAACTCAAGTCCTTCATCGACCGCGTGTATGGCCGTAACGGCGAACTCATCACCGAAAACGAAAAGGTGAGCGCTCCGATTATCCAGCTCATCCGCAAGGCTGTGAACGAAATCGCGTTGCAAGAAGGCTACGACATGGTTGTTGACCGTGCCACGGGCGCCGTGCTCTTTTGGAAAAAAGAAAACGACCTCACGAACAAAGTTCTGGACTATTTGAATAATAGATAGTTGGATGTTGACTATGGGCGGCTGAAATGTCGCAGCGTTGAAACTATGAAAAAGTATATAGCCTTTACTTTGATTGTTTTTTTGTTGGGAGCAGCTTTTGTTGCTTGCGGAAATGACGGTAACTCTTCTACATCGGCAGAACCTATGCAATTTGGTGATGCGGGCGATGGAACGTTTGTCGATGGACGCGATGGAAAACGTTATAAGACGGTCACTATTGGAGAACAGGTGTGGATGGCGGAGAATCTGAATTATGCATCTGAATCCAGTTTCTGCTACTATGGCCTTGACGAAGCTTGCAAAAATGCGGGTCGCCTTTATACATACGAAGTTGCTGAAAAAGTTTGTCCTAAAGGCTATCGACTCCCGACAAGGGAAGATTTTGCAATTATGCTGAGACCGCTGTCTGAAAGGATTCAGGAGGCGTCTTTGGACTGGAGCTACTATATGGCTCCATTTGGAATTATGTCCAAAGAGGGATGGAACGAGTGTACTCAAATTTTTGTTGGGGACATTACTTATCCTACTCCGACGAATTCAACGGGATTTTCCGCAGTTGGTGCTGGCTATCGATCGTCTCATGGTTCTTTTATGGATTTGGGTGAGCGTGCCGTTTTTTGGTGTTCTACAGACGGCCCTGAAGAAAATACTAAAAACGCATTGGAACTTGGTTATTGCAACTTTTTTGCCCAGTTTAATGGATGGTCGAAAAAAGCGGCGTTTTCAGTACGATGCATAAAGGAATAGAATCTTACAAATAAAAAAAGTTGCGTCTTGTGACGCAACTTTTTTTATGGCGATGCTGTTCCCGGCACAAGGCCGGGATGACACGCTAGGGGACAATTTAAATGCTGTCGATGATGGCGTTGAACGCTTCCACCGGACGCATCCACTTCTTCAAGAGTTCTGCCTTCGGGATGTAGTAACCACCGATATCGGCAGGCTTACCCTGTTCGGCAGCGAGAGCGGCGACAATCTCGGATTCCTTCGCGGAGAGAGCAGCAGCGACCGGAGCGAACTTGGCAGCAAGTTCAGCATCGTCCTTCTGAGCGGCGAGAGCCTGAGCCCAGTAGAGAGCCAAGTAGAAATGGGAACCGCGGTTGTCGAGTTCACCAATCTTGCGGGCCGGGGTACGGTTAAATTCGAGAATCTTGCCGTTCGCAGCATCGAGCGTATCGGCCAAGACCTTAGCCTTCTTGTTACCTTCCTTCAATGCGACCTGTTCGAATGCAGGCACGAGCGCGAAGTATTCGCCAAGAGAATCCCAGCGGAGGTAATTTTCGGCGAGGAACTGTTGCACCTGCTTCGGAGCGGATCCTCCTGCACCTGTTTCGTAGAGGCCACCGCCAGCCATGAGCGGCACGATGGAAAGCATCTTTGCAGAAGTACCGACTTCGAGAATCGGGAACAAGTCCGTGAGGTAGTCACGCATCACGTTACCGGTAACGCCGATCGTATCGAGACCAGCCTTGGCACGCTTCATCGTTTCGACGATAGCCTTACGCGGGCTCATAATCTTGATGTCGAGACCGTTCAAGTCATGTTCCGGCAAGTAGGCTTCCACCTTCTTCTGGATTTCGCGGTCGTGAGCACGTTCAGGATCGAGCCAGAAGATAGCCGGAGTATTGCTGAGGCGGGCACGCGTAACAGAGAGCTTGACCCATTCGCGCACCGGAGCGTCCTTGGCCTGGCACATACGGAATATGTCACCAGCTTCGACGT
>JAFWRL010000323.1 GCA_017520105.1 Fibrobacter sp. | reverse complement strand
TAGTAAAACTAGATAATCTGAAAGCAATTCACAACTAATGGGGAGTTTGTTCGTGAGTGCGATATGTTGTTATTGCACTAGTAAAACTAGATAATCTGAAAGCAATTCACAACAAGCCAAAGGCGGTGTTTACAAAGACATTGGTTGTTATTGCACTAGTAAAACTAGATAATCTGAAAGCAATTCACAACGGACCTTGAAAAGGATGATAAAGCTTTGTCGTTGTTATTGCACTAGTAAAACTAGATAATCTGAAAGCAATTCACAACAGTGCGTATAGTAGTATGTGCATGATGCCTGTTGTTATTGCACTAGTAAAACTAGATAATCTGAAAGCAATTCACAACACCAGGACAAGTATCCGTGCAAGCGTCTTGGTTGTTATTGCACTAGTAAAACTAGATAATCTGAAAGCAATTCACAACTATAGCGTAGGAAATTAATCCTACGCTTTCGTTGTTATTGCACTAGTAAAACTAGATAATCTGAAAGCAATTCACAACTAAAGATGATTACTTAAAATTTTCTCATATGTTGTTATTGCACTAGTAAAACTAGATAATCTGAAAGCAATTCACAACCTTGGCGGCTCCCTTACCCGTTGGTGCTGCGTTGTTATTGCACTAGTAAAACTAGATAATCTGAAAGCAATTCACAACCTCTTTTCTTGGCTTGCTCCTTCGTTATCCGTTGTTATTGCACTAGTAAAACTAGATAATCTGAAAGCAATTCACAACATATTCATCTAGTGTAACTTCCGGTGTTCGTTGTTATTGCACTAGTAAAACTAGATAATCTGAAAGCAATTCACAACATATGGGGTGCGGTTATTATGCTTTAGTATGTTGTTATTGCACTAGTAAAACTAGATAATCTGAAAGCAATTCACAACATGAATATATCGGTGGTGTAACTCACAACAGTTGTTATTGCACTAGTAAAACTAGATAATCTGAAAGCAATTCACAACCGAAAGATTACGAGGGTGGTTACGATAAAAGTTGTTATTGCACTAGTAAAACTAGATAATCTGAAAGCAATTCACAACAATCTAGTAGTAAATCTATGGAAGGTTTTTGTTGTTATTGCACTAGTAAAACTAGATAATCTGAAAGCAATTCACAACCGACCGTAGTCACGTTTGACCCTCTTGAGAGTTGTTATTGCACTAGTAAAACTAGATAATCTGAAAGCAATTCACAACGAGTATATTTAAAGCAGTTAGAGCAATAAGTTGTTATTGCACTAGTAAAACTAGATAATCTGAAAGCAATTCACAACGCCTTTTCATTCGCAAAGTAAATCGCTTGGGTTGTTATTGCACTAGTAAAACTAGATAATCTGAAAGCAATTCACAACCAAAGGTTCTCAAGGGTGCGGAATTTCAAGGTTGTTATTGCACTAGTAAAACTAGATAATCTGAAAGCAATTCACAACGATAGTTATGGCTCTGTTTGTGCTTTGTTGGTTGTTATTGCACTAGTAAAACTAGATAATCTGAAAGCAATTCACAACTGCAAAATATGTGTGTAAAGATTTGGCTTTGTTGTTATTGCACTAGTAAAACTAGATAATCTGAAAGCAATTCACAACTAACTCCGGCTCTTGCTTCGACTTGGCGGGGTTGTTATTGCACTAGTAAAACTAGATAATCTGAAAGCAATTCACAACAGGCAACAACTTGTAAACTGTTGCTTCCCAGTTGTTATTGCACTAGTAAAACTAGATAATCTGAAAGCAATTCACAACGTGAAGTAAAGATAAATGTCGAGGTCTAGTGTTGTTATTGCACTAGTAAAACTAGATAATCTGAAAGCAATTCACAACCACACAATGCTTTTATTTTAGCCGTGTCTAGTTGTTATTGCACTAGTAAAACTAGATAATCTGAAAGCAATTCACAACTGACGGAGTGAGCGTTGAAGATGTTGTATTGTTGTTATTGCACTAGTAAAACTAGATAATCTGAAAGCAATTCACAACTTGATTGTCCAACTGTCAATCCTGATTATCGTTGTTATTGCACTAGTAAAACTAGATAATCTGAAAGCAATTCACAACTGGAATGGGGAATGAAATAAGCCGTATTAGTTGTTATTGCACTAGTAAAACTAGATAATCTGAAAGCAATTCACAACAACCTTTTAACCGTTTGGTTTTACCTTGATGTTGTTATTGCACTAGTAAAACTAGATAATCTGAAAGCAATTCACAACAGCGAACCGTAGCAATCAAAGCACACCGTAGTTGTTATTGCACTAGTAAAACTAGATAATCTGAAAGCAATTCACAACACTTCTCTTTCTCTTACTACTTCTACTACTGTTGTTATTGCACTAGTAAAACTAGATAATCTGAAAGCAATTCACAACTAGCGTTTTGTTGTAATTCGTTGCCGTAATGTTGTTATTGCACTAGTAAAACTAGATAATCTGAAAGCAATTCACAACTTACTCATGCGTGGTGCGAAAGTCGTTGGAGTTGTTATTGCACTAGTAAAACTAGATAATCTGAAAGCAATTCACAACCAATACGTGTGTAGCTAATGGATATGGGAAGTTGTTATTGCACTAGTAAAACTAGATAATCTGAAAGCAATTCACAACATTCTTCGTGCGGTTTTGGAGAGGTACAAGTTGTTATTGCACTAGTAAAACTAGATAATCTGAAAGCAATTCACAACTGAGCAGACTGTCGAATTTACTCAAGTGCAGTTGTTATTGCACTAGTAAAACTAGATAATCTGAAAGCAATTCACAACTGAACAGCCGATTGAATTTAATCAGGTACAGTTGTTATTGCACTAGTAAAACTAGATAATCTGAAAGCAATTCACAACGGTCTCTTTGGGTGACTGATTCTCAAGATTGTTGTTATTGCACTAGTAAAACTAGATAATCTGAAAGCAATTCACAACGGATATACCGGACAAAGTTTCCGGTCCTAAGTTGTTATTGCACTAGTAAAACTAGATAATCTGAAAGCAATTCACAACGATTTGCGCGAAATATCTTGAATACCATGTGTTGTTATTGCACTAGTAAAACTAGATAATCTGAAAGCAATTCACAACTAGCCTTGTTCAAGTCATTTCCGACAACGGTTGTTATTGCACTAGTAAAACTAGATAATCTGAAAGCAATTCACAACAGGATGATGTAATGAACGTAATAGACTACTGTTGTTATTGCACTAGTAAAACTAGATAATCTGAAAGCAATTCACAACCACTACATAAAGCATATTGCAATCAACATGTTGTTATTGCACTAGTAAAACTAGATAATCTGAAAGCAATTCACAACTGGTGTACCTCAAGAGTTTTGTTTTGTAATGTTGTTATTGCACTAGTAAAACTAGATAATCTGAAAGCAATTCACAACGAAGAATGTGCAGGCAGCTTTAAGCGGTGAGTTGTTATTGCACTAGTAAAACTAGATAATCTGAAAGCAATTCACAACGTATAATCCTAGCTATCTTATCCCTCGTTGGTTGTTATTGCACTAGTAAAACTAGATAATCTGAAAGCAATTCACAACTAGGTTGGCTTCTTTCCTTGCTTCCGGCTAGTTGTTATTGCACTAGTAAAACTAGATAATCTGAAAGCAATTCACAGCGGCGGTAAGATAGTATTTTTGTGCAAGTTCGTTGTTATTGCACTAGTAAAACTAGAAAATCTGAAAGCAAAATTCAATCCCAGCACGAAATGATTTTCTCCGCGCAAGCGGAGGTGTTTCTAATACACTATTTTTGTTCCCTCTTTTTGCCATGTTGCAGATAATAGAAGTTTTTCTGGGCTTCGATTTCGGCACGAAGCTCCTCATCTGTCGGCATATAGGTCTTGTATTTGGCGGCAAACAGCCGATTGTTCCCATGGAGCACAGAATAACGCGCGATACTGTCGTCCGTGTCGGCGCATATCAAAATTCCGATAGTCGGATTGTCGCCCTTTCCACGTTTTAGGTCATCGTACATGCGAACATACATATCCATCTGACCCACATCCTGATGCGTAACCTTTGTCGTTTTCAAGTCAACAAGCACGAAAGATTTCAAGAGGTAATTGTAGAATACAAGGTCGATATAGTAATCCTCCTTTTCCGTGTGAATATGTTGCTGCCGAGCAATAAAAGCGTAACCCTTTCCGAGTTCCATGATGAACCGTTGCAAATTGTTGATAATGCTTGTTTCGAGTTCAGACTCAGAGAATGTCGCATTCTGCGGAAATCCAAGAAATTCTGCAATAACCGGATTCTTGACAAACTCTAACTTGTCCTGCAATTGATTTGTTTTCTCTATCATTTCGCTATGGACAAGTTCTTTATGTTGCGACTTCAACATTCGATGATAATATTGACTGCTGATATTGCGTTGCAAGGTTCGGGTGCTCCACATTTCGCGAGTAGCTTCTTGTTCGTACCACGCACGGGCTTTGGCATTACTTTCTTGCAAAAGAATGCGATAATGCGTCCATGAAAGGGTAATCGGCGATTTTCTACTCTCTGCGTTGAAAATCTGTAATGCGGAACTGTTCTCCAATTTTCCACTCACTGCGTAGAAAATTTGCGGAAAGCAATTGAAAAAATCTACAAAATGGTATAAATTCGCTTGATTAAAGCCGCTTCCATACCTTTTGACGAGCTCGCAAGATAATTTTTTTACCACTTGCTTGCCGTATCCGGCACGCTTGTCCTTGAGCACCTCTTTTTGAATTCTCATCCCTAAAAGCCAGTTGCGCTTGATAAGGGTCTCGTTGACTGCGTGATGAGCGAACTTTTGTGCCTGCTCAATAATCGAACATGCGTCGTTGATGAGCTCCATGTTGACATTTGGCTTTGCCGGTTTCTCTTTAGGCATAGTGACTCCTTTGGAAAAAAGAAAAACATTTGATAATCATCAAATGCCTTTCGGAGCCTGCACTATTAGGAACCGCAGCAGAAATGTAGATAATATTAGGATACTGGCAAGGGGCTTAAGGAAATTTTACAATCAAGCGAATTACAAAACCAGCGTAACGGGCTTGTCGGCCACGAGGCTATCTGGCGTGACTTTGCAATCCACCACGAAAATTTCCACACCTGCTTTTTGGGCGCCTCGGAGAGCCATGCCGAATTCCGGATGGATGTTGTCGTCGGGGCCAAAGCGCTTGCAGCCTTTCATCTGTATCAGGAACAGGACGCCGCACTCGTAGGGCGTGCCGTCTTCGGCGGTCATTTGCTCCGATTTTATGCGGGTGAGCTCCGTCAGGTGCTTGATTCCCCTTTCCGTGGGGGCGTCGGGGAAGGTGGCGAAGCCGTCGTGCTCTAGGGTGACTCCTTTCACTTCCAGGAACATCTTGCGGCCATTGAATTCAATGTAGAAATCGAACCGCGAATTCCCGAAGGTAAATTCAGGGCGTACTAGTTGCAATTTCGGAAACCGCCGCTTGTTTGCTCGAATCCATTCTGCCGCTACTTTGTTTGGAGCCTGGCTGTCCATGTTTACGAGAATCGTGCCCCGTGGCGTAACTTTTTCCACCGCTATGAGGTCGTAAGGTGTCTTGCGGGCGGGATTGGTAGATTCTTCGAGGTAAACAACAGCGCCGGGCTGCAACAGTTCCCTGCACCGGCCCGTGTTTTTCACGTGGACTATGGTCTTTTGCCCCTTGATGTTCACATGGGCTATAAAGCGGTTGGGTCGAGAAATGAATGTCGCCTTTACAATTGGACCGTATTGCATAAATCGTGATGAATATACATCTTTCGCAAAGTTCTTGTCAATCCGTTTCTTTAGCTTTTTGATGGCGAAGCAAGGGGGCTAGCGTTTGGCCAAATTATACGGAAATTCCCGACTCTGATGAGCCGGGAATTGTATTCAGCTTTTTGTGTTATACTCTACTTGACGAGAATCGGCTTTGATGATGCGAATCCGGCTCCTTTCACGCGGACGATGTACTGGCCTTTGGAGAGGTTCTGGAGGCTGAACGAATGCTCGCCTGCGCTGAGGTTTCCGCGGTGGAGTGTCGCGATGCGCTTGCCGCTCATGTTGAATACGTCGATGCTTGCAAATGCGGCCTTGGCGGTGGTGAAGGCGATGTTCGTGCCGTTCATGTGGAGCCCGGACTTTGTTGCAAATGCGACCGGCTTGATTGCGTTCGGAGTGACCGGTGTGCCGTCTTTGTTGTAAAGTTCGATGCTTGTGATGTGTCCTGTGCTGATGCTTGCTGCGGAGAACAATTCCGTTTTCTTGTTGAATCCGCTGATGACTTTTCCGTTGTCAGCAACCATGTTGTCGAAGAGTACGAGTCCGCTGAAGCCTGCGGCGCCGCCTACGATCAATGTGACGGAGAAGAGGTTGTTCAAGTCCATCGGCTTTTCGTTGCCTGCGGCATCGGTGTAAGTCGAGATGTCGAATTCGCAAGTGGATTTTGCACCGTCGTTGAGCCAGCAGCCGTCAGATGCGGACTGTTCCCAGGTCCATTCCTTGTCTTTGGAGCCGTCGCGGACGAAGGCGAGGCCGATCCAGATGCCGTTGTTTTCGCCACCGGAGCCTTTGTTTTCGATTTCGACGGTGATGCTCTTTGCGCCGGTCAGGTCGGGGACTTTCTGGAATTCGATGTTGGCGCCGCTGTCGTTGAATGCCTTGAACGTGACGCCCATGAGGAGGTCAACATTTTCCGGATTGGCCTTGGCCGTGTCTGCACCGAACTTGGCGTTCTGCGTAGATGTCGGGCAGACGTTCGTGGCTGCTGCAGCTTCGTTATAGTTATCCCAACCCGGCATTTTGTCGAGGGTGATGATGCGTTCGTCAGCGAGGTTCTTTGTCCACACGTCGGCTGCGGTCTGGCTTACATAGCCTCCGTTCCAGCTCGGAGATTCGTACCACGGCATCCACCAGCTCCAAGTAGCGCCGTCTTCGTACATCTTGTCAACGTCAGGAATCGGGCCGTTTTCGCTGAGGGAGATAATCTTGTTGGTGCCAGCCTTGTTCGTAAGGTCGATAAATGCGGAGCTGTTGCTCTGGTGATCGTTGGCTTTGTTGTAAATGTCAACGCTCAACACGTCATAGTAGGTTTCGCCCGGAGTCCAAGACATCGTGGCGGCATCCTTCGGATTGAAGTCCCAAATGAGGTTGTTGACGCCGTTCGTGAAGACCATGCGTTCGTAGAGCAACTGGTAGAGGGCTGCGAACTGCTTGCCCGTATGCGTGCTCCACCAGAACCAGTTACCACCGGATTCATGGAGCGGACGGAAGATGGCGGCAACGCCTTCTTTCTGGAGGTCAAGGAAAATCTTGGAAACGAGGTCGATGTCAGCGACGAGAGCCTTGTAGGCGGTCGAAACGGTATCCCAGTTGGTCGTGCCGGTCACGAAAGCTTCGGTGAAGTCGAATTCGGTGTAATTGTCATTTGCGCCTTTGACATAGAAGTTTTCTTCGTCACCTGGACGCCAGTGCCATGTGAATGCCGGAATGCCGCCTTTTTTCCATGTGCTCTTGGCGATATCGATGGCCTTTTCGGTATATTCTTGGAACCAACTGTTGTCCTTGCTGCCGCCGGTAGCGTTCATCAGGTCGACTCCAACAAGTGCGGGGTACTTGCCGCCGGCCTTGAATACGGCCTGGACGTCTTCGTGCTGGGTGGCGTCACCTTTGGTATAGGCGTCCATATTGCCGGTCATGACGCCGGAGATGGTCTTTTTGCCGAAATTGTTGACGAGGAAGTTGTAGAGCTTTTTCGCGGCGGGGGTCGCGTTCTTGGTGACGGGGGCGTTGCAGAGGTTGAATGCCTTGGCTTCGTAAGGCTTGACTTCGATGTAATCGACGTCGATCCAGCCCCAGCTATTGGTGATGGCGACGGTGTTCTCACCGGCGGCGAGGTTCAATACGGTTTCGACATCGACGAATTTGCCCTTGTCTGTCACGGGGAAGGAAACTTGGGAGGAGTTGCTGCCAGCACCGACGTTGTTAATCTTGTCCCCACCGTAGTTGTTCATGTAGTGGATGACGATGGTGTATTGGCCCGCTTTTTCTGCAGTCACCTTAGAAAATGTGATGTCTCCGCCGTTCATCTTGACGTACTTGCCGCCGGAAGCTTCGGCGTTGGAGGCGACTGCGGCGTCTTTTGTGATGGCTGCGTCTTCGGCTTCGTATTGAGCTGCGAAAGCGGAACATGCAGCAGAGAGTCCGCATGCTAAGAAAACCTTTTTGAATCCCATATTCACTCCTTAAATCTATGTTCTCAAAATATATTTCAAAAAGCGAAAATGCAACAGCATTTTCGCTTGAAAGGAAAAAATATGTTTACTGGCAATTTTGGAGCGTGATTTAGCACACTTTTTTAAAGATTTTGGAACTTTGCTCCAAAAATAAACGTGCGGCTTTCACCCGGCTTGATGACGATTAAATCGCGGTGATGGTTTAAAGTATCGGGTTCCGCGGTCATCGGCTCGATGGCGATGCTCATGCGGTCGGGCGGTGTGTAAATTTGGATAGCGTTATATTGTTCGTCGCCGGCTTTTTGCCAAATCTGGAGAGATTTTGTATCGCTTTTGAGTTCTACGGTGGCTAAAATGTTCTCAAAATTTTTCTTGTTTTTGCTCACGAAAGTGCTTTCGCCCTGGTTTAAGCAGAAACAGTCGTTGATGAATTCGTCGCCGATGGCTCTGCCGCCCACAAAACGCGTATCCGGCTTGAATTCGCCTGTGGGGATGTCCGCCTTGTCGAGAATCGCGAGGTTCGATTCCGGGAGTGTCATGGTGAGACCGTTGATTTTTTCGCCGAGCGTGTAATAGGGGTGCCAGCCTTCGGAATAGGGAAGGTCGCTTTTGCCGATGTTCGTGACGGTCGATTCGACGGTGTAGCTTTCGCCGGTGAATGTAATCTTGTTCACGGCACGGAAGGGGAATGGGAATCCGGTGAAGGCGCCCGGCCAGTCGATGGCGAATGTGGCGACGCACTTTTCGCTATCGCTTTCGAAGCTCGCGAATTTCCATTCTTTGTTCTGCAAGAAGCCGTGGAGGGCGTGCGGAGCCCAGCTCACGTTATTGACGAGCTGGTAATCGTTACCGTTCCAGTTGAATTTGGCGTAGGCCACGCGTCCCGGGAAGGGGGCGAGTCGGCAACCGGCGTTGGTGTCCGGGCCGATTTTGAAGATGTCGTCGCCTTCGCGGTAGCCAAAGAGGAGGTCTTGGAGCTTGCCGCTATTGTCGGGGATGCGCCAGGCGTTGAGACCTGCTCCGTATCCGCTTAAAATTTCAAATTCAGCGCCGTCGTTGCGCTGCAAGACGTAGCACTCTACGGTGCCGATGGGGCGGGAGATAATTTTGAATCTGGTCATTGGTTGTTCGTCATTGGTCAATAGTTGTTCGTTGCTAGGGAATTTAGTAATTTCCTAACTAGATAAGTAATCAGTTCTAAGTTACTAGTTACTAGAAATTTTGGAAAGAAAAAAACATCTTGTATCTTAATTCTTCTAGAACCTAGTAACTATTAACTAGTAACTGCAATTTACTATCTTTTTCTTCATGGATTCTCAGACGATTGTTGCTCCGATGACGCCTGCGGGTGTGAGTGCCGTTGCCGCTATCCGCGTGAGCGGCTCGAAGGTGCGCGAAGTGGTGCGCCTTCTGTTCGGTGAATCGGCTATCAAGAATTTGAAGCCTCGCGAAGCAAAGCTTGCGACCGCTAGGGATTATCGTACAATGGTCGGCGATGACCGCAAAACGGCCCAAGTCATCGATAGCCTTCTCTACATCTTTTTTGAAGGCCCGAATTCTTACACCGGCGAAGACGTTCTGGAACTTTACCCCCACGGGAACCCGATTATCGTCCGCGAGCTGATTCAGGTCATCAAGAGTATTGAAGGCGTTCGTCTGGCGGAACCCGGCGAATACACGCGTCGCGCTTTTTTGAACGGTCGCATGGACTTGGTACAGGCGGAATCCGTTGCCGACGTCATCCACAGCGCGAACCGTGACGAACTGAAGAACGCCCATCGCTTGCTTGGCGGTGCGCTCTCGAAAAAGGTCAAGACGCTCACGGAACAGGTCATGGACATCTCGGCGCGCCTCGAATTGGACGTCGATTTCTCCGAAGAAGAAGCCGACCCGGATTATGCTACCTGGGGCGTGAAAATCTCTGCGATTCGCGAAAGCGTGGAATCCATTCTGAAAAGTTTTAAGGGCAAGGCGGCGGTCAGCCGTTTGCCGCTTGCGGTTCTGTACGGTGCGCCGAATGCAGGCAAGTCAAGTCTCGTGAATGCGCTCCTCGGCGAAGACCGCATCTTGGTGAGCAATATCCCCGGCACGACCCGTGACTTTGTCGAAGTCCGCCTGTTTTTGGACGGGGGAGAAATTCGCCTCGTCGATACCGCTGGGATTGCCGACAAAGCGACGGACGCTCTCGATGCGCTCAGCATGGAAAAGAGCAAGGAAATCCTCGCCGAAGCCGACATGAAGATTCTGGTCCTCGACGGGGCGGATGACAAATGCGAAGAGCGAGCGTCGCAGCCATGCTTGCATGGGTATGACCGAGCTCAGCATTTGGTACTTGAGCGAAGCGAAAGTACAAAGACGAAAGACGAAAGTTGCGACCGCATTTGCGCGGGCATGACAAATGAAGAAAACGTCATTGCGGGGAACGATAGTGGAGCCTGCCGCGAGCAGAGCGTGGCGGAAGCAATCCATCCGGACTTTGTCGTCATTTCGAAGAGCGACTTGGGCGCATCTCGGCAGGGCGGCGCCTCTCGTCATCCTGAGCAAAGCGAAGGATCCAGTGAATCTCGCCTTCACATTTCCTCCAAAACAGGGGAGGGCCTTGCGGAACTTCGTCAAGTGATGAACGCCGCCCTTTTCAAGAAAACGGAAAATTCCGAAGACCTCTGGATCACGAGCGAACGCGAAAAGACCTGCCTCGAAGAAGCTCTCGCGGGCATCGACCGTGCGCTTAGCCTTATCCGCACGAATCCAGCGGTGGAACTTCTGGCGTTCGAAATGCAGCTGGTGCGCCGTTCGCTCCAGAGTATAACGGGCGAAATCTCGTCCGAAGATGTTTTACAAAAGATTTTTGCGGGGTTCTGCATTGGGAAATAGCTACTTAGGCGTCGTCCTTGCCGTTTTGGCGCTTGGCACTTACATGGTTCCGCTCAAGGCGTGGCCCAAGTTTTCGTCGTGGGCGTACCTTTCCTGCGTCGCTCTTGGCATTGGCGTCGGGGAGCTCGCCATTTCGCTTTTGACGGGCACGTTGTGCGTTTCGCCGGTGGGTATCCTTTCTGGGTTCCTCTGGGTGCTGGGTGGTGCGTTTTGTTTCTGGGCCGTGCAGGCTGAAGATTTGACGGGTGCTGGCGTGCGTGCGATGGGCATGAGCATCCTCGCTTCGTTTTTGAGTGGCGTGCTGATATTCTCCGAATCGACCTTGCTTTATTTTTCTATTCCTGCCATTGCGCTTTTGCTTTGGGGTTTGAAGTTGCTGGCTCCTTCCCATGGCAGTCTGTGGAAAAATTGGCGTTCGCTGTTGGCGGGTGCCGTGTTCGGGCTGTTCCTGATTCCGTATAAGTTTACCGATATTCCCTTGTTGGAATTCATGAGTTCGTTCACGATAGGTATTTTTATTGCCGCGGAACTCCTGATAGCCATAATGAGCATTAAACGCCGAGCACTTTTTGAATACAAGCTGGCTCCTTCATTAGTTTCGGTCTTGATGGGCTTTTTGTGGATTGCCGGCCAGCACGGCTGTTTCTGGGCGATTGACACAAAGGGCGCCCTGGGTTATGCCGTTGGTTACCCGTTGACGCAGCTGAATTTACTCGTGAATCTGCTTTGGGGTGTGGTCGTTTTCCATGAATACCCTACAAAAACAGAGAGGATTAGGCTTGCGGTTGCAACTTCGGTCATTTTAGTCGGCGCGGCGCTGCTCGCACTATCTAAAGTGTAAAATTTTGTTAATATTTGTACCGACCGTTGACTTTTATTGGCGTTCTGTCAACAGAAAACTTAAAAAAAAAGGAAAAAAAATGAGGGATATTCCGCAAACTAATATATGTTTATAACCATGAGTTGGTGGAATTCTTTTCTAGTAAGTTCTTTTGTCGGAGCCTCATCGATATGGGCGATTCAGGCATCCCCGTTCCTTATGAACTCTACGCAACCGGATGGTTCTGTAGTACAGATTCGAAAGGTCGGAAACGAGCACTTCAATTACACGCTGACTGGCGAAGACAGCGTGCTCATTGTACGAGATTCTAGTGGATACTGGAATTACGCCGATGAACATGGCAAAAAGACCGGAATTCGGGTGCATGCCAAGTCCAAACGTGGACAAAAAGAGAAAAAATTCCTCAGAAATCGGGATTCCCGCCAAATTCTTGAAAAATTCCATCAAAATCATCGCAAAAAACGCGAAAAAGAACTTGAAAACCAGCCTTTGATGCTCCAGTCGTCTGCCGATGCCCCGCAAATGGCAAATGAATGGGGTGGCTGGGAGGTGGAGTCACACAGCCGACCAACACCAACTGGCCGACGCGTCCTAATTTGAATTCTGTCCGTAAAGAAGGCGATGTCCGTGGTCTTGTTGTTCTTGTCCAGTTCAGTGACGTGAAGTTCAAGCGCGATAACGCCCAAGAAGAATATTTGAATTATTTGAATAAGGAAGGGTATTCCAACTTTTACATGAGCGGAAGCGTCAGGGATTTCTTTATAGAAAACTCGATGGGCAAGTATAGGCCGACTTTTGATGTCGCCGGGCCGATTACGCTAAAGGGCACTCGTGATTCGTACGGTTCAATGGTGAATCCGAATAACATCGCTGCGGGTGCCGTGAATGCGATTAGCGAGGCGATGGATGCTCTGGTGGCTCAAAATACGGACTTTTCGCCTTACGATAGCGACGGGGACAAAATAGTTGACTTTGTCTATATGATTTACGCTGGCGTCGGTTCGGCGGATACGGACGTGCAAACTGCAATTTGGCCGCATTCGTACAATGTGAGAAAACGCCTTACTTCTGGTTATACCATGAACCGTTACGCCTGTTCTCCCGAAATTGACGGGCAATCGTACATGGTTAATAGGAACACGACTGCGTTGAACGGAATAGGCACCTTCTGCCATGAGTTCTGCCATGTGCTTGGGCTCCAGGACCATTACGATGTGAATGTGAACGATACCCGGACGAAGGTCCGTTTCACGCCTGGGTCATGGGACTTGATGGATGCCGGTTCGTACAACTGCCCGCAAAACAGGTCCTATACGACATCGTGCTCGCCAGCAAATTTGAACGCTTTTGAACGCTATAGCCTGGGCTGGCTGGAACCACGCCGTCTCGAAATTTCGGATACGACGTTTGTTCTTAATTCCATTCTGGAAAATGACGGACTCGTGTTGACGAGCAAGAACGACAATGAATACTACTTTGTTGATTTCCGTTTGAAGCAACACTTTGACATTGGGCTCCCTAACAAGGGAATGTTGATTTGGCATATCAATTACGATAGGTATGCATGGGCGAGCAATGCGGTCAACGTGTCCGATCCGATGCGTGTGGATTTGGTCGAAGCTGATGGCAAAGCGGACAGCTACTCCATCGCAAACGACGCGTTCCCGACGAGTCGAGTCAATAGCTTTAACGGGTTTGTAACGTGGTCTGGCGACAGTCTCGGCCTCGAAATTTACGACATAAAGATTGCCGATAGCGTGGTGACTTTCAAGACTCGCGGCAAGCGTGTTTCTCCGGATGCGGGCAAATCTTCTTCCAGCGTGGCGTCTTCTTCGAGTAAGGCCGTTTCTTCGTCTAGCGTGCCGAAGTCTTCGTCCAGTTCCTCGGTTGTCGTAAGTTCTTCGTCGGTTCAGTCGAGTAGTTCTGCGCCGTTGAGCAGTTCTATTGCTGTTGTGCCATCTTCGTCATCGGTTGCCCTTTCCAGTACCTCGGTATTTTTTGAAAAATCCAGTTCTTCTGCCGCTTCAGTTGTGGAGCTGAGTTCTTCGTCGGAAACGATGTCTGTAAAGACTTCTGTTGTTGCTGCGCCGGTTCGTTTCGCTGTAAATAACGGCATGCTGACCGTGAATGCGAATTTCGACGGAAACAAGACTGTTCACTTGTTCGATGTCAACGGAACCTTGCTTCTGAAAAAGACTTTTGACGGACATTCCTGCGAAATTCGACTGAAAAATATTCGCGGAAAATCGTTCATAATCGGTACGCTGGAATCGGGCGGACGGATGCTCAAATCGTTCAAGCTGCGATTAGACTAAAACAGGGGGCGAAAGCCCCTTTTTTTATTGCTTAATACAAATTTTTTTTGAAAATATCTAAATTGCTAGGTATGAAGAATCTTTTAGCTAGACTCGTTTTGAGTTGTGTTTTTATTCCTGCCTTGCTTGCCGGAATCTCTGTAGCAGCCGTGAATTTGCCCGTGCATAAGGCTGTTCTGGAAAATGGGCTTACGGTGCTTTTGTATCCCAACAGTCAAGCTCCTACGGTGAGTTTCCGTCTGTTCTATGTGACCGGTTCGGTGCACGAAGTCCCGGGCAAGTCGGGTCTTGCACACATTCTGGAACACGAACTGTTCAAGGGGACGAAAAAGGTCGGTATTTCGGATAGCATTGCCGACGCGAGGTTCATCGCGACACAGGATTCTTTACAGGCTCTGATTCGCCCGGCAAAAATCGCAAACGACACCGCCTTGGTGAAAAAGCTCACCGCCGAACACGATTCCGTTTTGAACGAACACCGCAAGATTTTCGTCAAGGACGAACTTTGGAGCGCTTACCAGGCTGCCGGCGGTACGGGGCTCAATGCGTTTACGAGTGACCTCTTGACTGCATACACAGTTACGCTTCCCAAGAACAAAATTGAGCTGTTCATGTGGCTGGAATCCGACCGTATGCAGAACGCCGTGCTCCGCGAGTTTTATTCGGAACGCTCCGTTGTCCGCGAAGAACGCCGCATGCGTTACGACGACCGCCCGACGGGCCGCTTTTACGAAACGCTCAATTCCATGATTTACGAAGCGTTCCCCTACCGCGTGCCGACTATCGGCTGGCCAAGCGACATCGAGAACTTGACCCGCGAACAGGCCGAGGAACACTACCGCAAGTACTACAAGCCGCGTAACGCCATCCTCGTGCTGGCTGGCGACCTCGACACGCTCGAAACGATGAAGCTTGTCAAGAAGTATTTTGGCCCGATTCCTGCGGGCGATGCGTTCCCGCCGTTAACGGTGCGTGACCCAGAACAGGCTGGCGAAAAGCGCCTGACGGTCAAGCGCAAGGACGCTCCGAACCTCTATACGCTAGTCTTCAAGACTCCCGCTGTGGGCGACAGCACGCTTTATGCGCTCGATATTGCCGAAGGCGTTTTGAATGGCCGTTCTGGCAGGCTCTACAAGCGCCTTGTCGAAGAAGAAAAACTGGCTGTCGGCGTAAGCGCGAGCAACAGCCCGAACAAGTACGTCTCCGAGTTCGCGGTCCGCGTGAATTTGCGCCCGAATGCCAACCGCGAAAAAGTCGAGAAGATTGTGTGGGAAGAACTTGAAAAGCTGAAAACGGAACAGGTGAGCGAACGCGAATTCCAGAAAGTGAAGAACCGTGCATACGCGGGCCTCATCCGCAGCCTGACCGACATGGAAAATGTGGCGACGATGCTCGGCTGGTACGAAATCTATGGCGATTACCGCATATTCCTCAACTGGGCGGATAACTTGGATAAAGTGAACGCTTCTGATGTGCAGAGCGTGGCGAAGAAGACTTTTGTCCGCGAAAAGTCCATTGCGGGCTTCCTCGTAAGGGAATAAGATAGAGCGGAAAAACATGGCGTTCGTTCATTTACAGACTCATTCTGAATTTTCGATTTTACAGGCTTCGGCTAGGCTTGACGATATTTTGGCGGCTGCTGCGGCGGAAAATGCTCCGGCTGTGGCTCTTACCGACCACGGAGCGATGTTCGGTATCTTGGAAATCCAGACGCGCGGAAAAGACTTGAACAAGAAACGCAAGGAACAGGGTCTTCCGCCGGTCAAAACTATTTATGGTTGCCACATATACGTGGATACGCCAAGTGCAAGCCAGAAAGACCCCATGACTTTCGATCGCTTGACGCTCCTTGTCGAGAACGAAAAAGGCTATTATAATCTGCTTCGCATAGTGAGTTACCGTTATGAAGATGGTGACCGCTGGGCCGAAATCCCGTCCGTTCCGCTTGATACGATTGAACAGTTCAAGGAAGGGCTTATTGCGATTGCGGGCGATTACTTTAGCCGTTACGGACAGAATGTTGCCGCGGGTAGGGATTCCCTGGCGCTGGAGTACATGGACCGTTTGAATCAGATTTTTGACCACGACCACTTGTACATTTCAGTTTGCGATAACGGTATTCCGCAGCAGAAACGGGTCAACGAATTTAACGTGGAACTTGCGAAGAAGTACGGGCGCGAGGTGGTGGCCGTTGGCGATGTCCATTACATCAAGCCTGAAGATGCGACCGCACACAAAATTCTGCGCTGTATTTCGCTCAAGGTGACGCTGAACGGCTTTGAAGACAAACGCTTCCCGACGGACAAGTTCTATTTCCGCACAGAACAGGAAATGGTGGAACTGTTCGGGCACATCCCTGGCGCCATCGAAAATACGGTGAAGATTGCGGAACGCTGTAACTTCACGGTGAAAACGGGTATTGGCGATGATTTCTGGCCGCGTTTCAAGATTCCCGATGAATTTCTTGCTTCTGACGAATACCAGAACATCAAGTCCATCATGAAGGCGGAATACGAAGCGGAATATCCGGTCGTCCACGAGCGTGAACTCAAGGGCGTCATCAAGGACCGCAAAAAGAAGGTCAAGGCCAGCTACTGCGCCGAAAAAGGTATTGCCGAAGATGCGCTGACGGACGCGGACAATGCGGAAATCGAGCGCTTGTCGCAGCCGGAATTTTTTGATGAAGACGACCAGAAGGCATTGAAGAAGAATGTTCACCGCTGGTGCAAACCGGGCGGCGATGCCGACATCTACATCACGCACCTTTGCAATGAACGCCTCAAGTGGCGATTCCCTGACGAAGATTTCAAGTTCCCCGCTCACGAAACGAACGTGGGCAAGCGCATGTACAAGGAACTCAACTGTATCCGCAACATGAACGTGGCGGGCTACTTGCTTATTGTGTGGGACTTCATCAACTGGTCACGTGAACACGGGATTCCTGTGGGGCCAGGGCGTGGTTCTGCTGCTGGTTCCCTTGTTACTTACATTATCGGTATTACCGACATTGACCCCTTGACGTTCGACCTCCTTTTTGAACGTTTCCTGAATCCGGAACGTGTGTCCATGCCGGATATCGATACGGACTTTGCGGATAGGGACCGCGGTCGCGTGATCCAGTACGTGACGGACAAGTACGGCAAGGAGTGCGTGGGCCAGATTATTACTTACGGCATGCTCAAGTCTAAAGCGGTGATTACCGACGTGGCCCGAGTCTTGGGGCTCCCGCCTGCCGAAGCGAAGGCCATTACAAAGCTCTTCCCGCAGCGCACTTTGAACTTTAGCCTAAAGCAGGCCTGGACGGGTAAAGACAAGAAGGGCAACAACCTCGAAGACGGCTACAGCCCGGAACCTTTGCAGGCGATGATCAACAGCCGCGCTAGTTACCAGAACTTGTGGGAAGTCGCGAAAAAGCTTGAGGATTTGCCGCGCCAGACGGGCGTGCATGCTTGCGGCGTGGTGATTACGCCGACACCGATTTATAACCTTGCGCCTTTGTACCGTGCCGCCCCTGAAGATACGCCGGTGGTGATGTACGATAAGCACTACGCCGAAGACATCGGACTTTTGAAGATGGACTTCCTTGGGCTTATCAACTTGTCCATCATTCAGGATACGGTGAAGATGGTCGAACAGAACCGCAACATCAAGCTTGTGATGAACAAGATTCCGATTGATGACAAGGCAACGTTTGATCTCTTGGGCAAGGGCCTTACGACAACGGTGTTCCAGTTCGAATCTCCGGGTATGCAGAAGTACCTGCGCGAACTGAAGCCGACCCGAATCTTTGACCTTATCGCTATGAACGCCCTGTACCGTCCGGGGCCGATTGACCAGATTCCGCACTTCATTGCCCGTAAGAACGGTAAGGAAGAAATTGACTGCTACCATCCGGACTTGGAACAGGTGCTGGGCGAAACGTACGGCGTTATCGTTTATCAGGAACAGGTGATGAAGCTCGCCCAGATTCTGGGCGGATATTCGCTGGGTGGCGCTGACAACATCCGACGCATCATGGCGAAGAAGATGCCGGAAAAGATGGCGAAGCTCGAACCGGAGTTTTTCCAGAAGTGCTTGGACAAGGGTTACGACCGTGCGATGATCCAGAAGGTTTGGGATGCCGTGCTCCCGTTCTGCGGATACGCATTCAACAAGAGTCACGCTGCGGCTTACGCTTACGTTGCCTACCAGACGGCTTACCTCAAGACGCATTACGGTCCCGAATACATGGCCGCCTCCATGACATCCAAGATGGGCAAGACCGAAGATACGGTCACCATCATTCTGGAATGCAAGCGCCTCGGCATCGAAGTCTTGTCGCCGAATATCAACACGTCGTTGGGTGTGTTCTCGGCAAATACCAAGGGGCAGATTCTCTACGGACTTGCGGGTATTCGCAACGTGGGTATCGCTGTTGTCGAAGACGTGGTCGCGGAACGCGAACGCCGCGGCATTTACAAGGATATTTTTGATTTTTGCAAACGCGTGACGGAATACCAAGCCGCACAGACGGAAAAACGCCCTCCGCTGAACAAGAAGGTTTTGGAATGCTTGATTATGGCGGGCGCCTTGGACGATTTGCCGGGGAGCCGCGCTGTGCAGATTGCGACAGTTGACCGCGCGTTGGAAGTGGCCATGCGCAGTCAAGAAGACAAGGCCAAAGGCCAAGTCTCGCTGTTTGATTTGGGCGGCCCTGCCGCCATGCCGAACACGGCTGAAGTCTTGGAAGAAGCCGAAGAATGGACGGCGATGGAAATGCTCAACAAGGAACGAAGCGTGCTTGGGCTTTTCCTTTCGGGCCACCCGCTTGACGAGTTCCGTCCGGAGCTTTCGGGCTTTACCTCTTGTTCGCTTTCAGAAGACGAAATTACGCGCCATGTGGGCGACACCATTGTCGTTGGCGGTGTGGTCATTCGCATGCGTTCCATTGAGACGAAACGCGGCGATACGATTGGCTCTGGCGCCGTACAGGATTTCCATGGCGAAGTCGAACTGTTCTTCAAGAAAGATGTCTGGGAACGTTTGCGCGATACGGTTTCGATTGATGACCGCGTCCTTGTGAAGGGGGCGCTGGAACAGCAACGCGATCGCGACGGTTACCAGATTATCGTTGAAGAGGTCTTGCAACTGGACCGTGTCCGTTGCGATATGGTGAGCCATATTCATGCATCGCTATACACGGGAATGCTTACGGACGAGTTCCTGGACAAACTGGAAGTTGAAATGAAGGCGAATCAGGCCGATGAATACACTCGCGGTTGCGAATTGGTGTTCCATTTGGAGACGGAATCTGGATTTGAACACGTCGTCGTCTTGAAAAAATATAAAGTTGTATATACACAGGAATTGTTACAGTGGCTTAGAACGGATCTGGGCGTTCTGAAGGTTTGGGTGTCGAATCGTGCAAAACGTTAACGAAGAAAATTCTCCTTATATTCTCTTCTGCGCGGGAGAGGATTCTGGCGACATGATTGGCGCCGAGATGGTCGCGGTCGCCTCGCTGCGGGGCTTTAAGACTATTGGTGTTGGCGGACCGTTGATGCAGGAGCAGGGGCTTCAGCCCTTGTGGGATTACAACGAACTCCCGGTTTCGGGTGTGGGTGATGTTATCCCGAAGTATTTTTCTTTGAAGAATGTCTTTGACGTTTTGCGCGATGCGGCTGAATCGAAAAAGTGCCTTGGCATTGTCGCTATCGATTACCCCGGCTTTAACATGAAACTTGCCGCACTGGCAAAAAAGTGGGGGAAACCTATGCTTTATGTGGCGCCTCCGCAAGTGTGGGCGTGGAAATCCAAACGGGCGAGCCTTTTTAAACAGGCCGATAATATCCGCTTGGCGGTATTCTTTGATATCGAAGCGAAAGCGTACGAACAAATGAATTGCAAGACGATTCGCTTGAAGCACCCGATTGCAAGTTGGGATCATCGTTATGCGGAAACCAAGTCCGACATGCTGCTTTTGCCGGGGAGCCGCCGTGCCAGTGCGCTTCGCAACTTGCCTGCCTTTGTTACGGTAGCCGAAAAGTACCGCAAGGTGTGGGCGGAACGCAATGTGGGGCTGCTTCCAGACGTTATTGTCGTTGCGTCGCGTGAGCACCTGGAAGTTCCGCTTTTGGTCGCTCTCGAAAAATTTTACGACGGACGATTGCCGAGCTGGTTAAAGGTTGTTGTTGCTCCAAAGCGTTTAAGTGACCGTTTGAATTTTTATTCGGCTTATTCGGCTGCGGTCACATCGTTTGGAACGAGCACGCTTGAAATGGCTTGCGTCGGGATACCGTTCGTGGCATGCACTGCACCGGACTTTCTCACATTCATGATGGGAAAGTTTATGGTCAAGTCCGAGTTTCTGTCGCTGCCGAACGCCATCTTTGGCTGTGGCGTGACTCCAGAATTTATCATTCGACATAAACTGAATGACCGTATGGCCGAATCCATTGTCGATGCGATGTTCCAGCAGGATTTGGGAACTGTAGAAGAAATCGCCTCGCGCCTTCGCAAGTCGTTGAATGTCGGCCAGACTTCAAGTGAATTAATGTCTGAATTTCTTGCTCAGTTCGTCAAGAGTTAAACGCATGAGCGTCGGGTTCCCGAAGGGGGACTTGAGCGGATCTTGCGTAATCATCAGCTGACCGACAAGTGATGTGATTTCTTCGGGCTTGAGCTTGTCGCCGGCCTGGTAGGCGTTCGTCTTGGCCCAAGACTTGGCAATCGCTTCTTGGAACTTGACCATGTCGTTTTTTGTATCGTTTTCATCGACATCGTTCAAAAAGTCGTGAACGGCTTTGGCTGCACGTGAAAGCGGTAGCGAACTCGGGATGGAGCGAATCTGGTAGGTGTCGCCGCCAAACGGCTCGACAAAGAAGCCGAGCTTTCGCAGTTGCTCATCGACATTTCGGAAAATTTCTTTTTCTTGCTTGGACAAATCGATGAGTTCCGGGAATAAAAGTTCCTGGCTGTCTTGCGCGATGTTGTTCTGTAGCGATTCCATCGCCTGTTCAAAGAGCACTCGCGTGTGGGCGGCGTGCTGGTCGATAATCAAAAGGCCGTTGGCGTCTTCGCCCGCGATGTAGGTGTTTGCAATCTGGAAAAACGTTGGCGGTGTCCAAGGCGCTTCTGGTTGCGGTTGGGGCTTGGTGAGGTCGGACTCCAGCGAAATAATCTTGCCGTATTCGGGGAGCGAGAACAAGTCCTGGACGTCGTCGCTCACATCGTACTTCGATTTTTTGTCCGAGAGCGTGTTTGCTGTAAATGCGGATTTTGCAAACTGCGGAACAGACTGCGCAGGGCGCTCTGACGGGTACTGCGGTCTTGCCGGTTGCGCGAAACTGGACTGCGCGGGCTGCTTCGACGGATTGGATTGCGATGCAAAAGTTTGTGGTGCGTAGGGCTTAGTCGGCGCTTCCCACGGCAGGTCGTTTTGTGATGATGAAGACTGCGCCGGTTTCCCTGCAAGTTCATCGCTCAAGTCGATAAAGGGCGAGTTCGCTTCCAAGTCCTTGGTAAACGTATCGCGGATGGCGTGTGTCACGACGAGGAACACGAGGTTCCCGTTCGCGAATCGGACTTCGCGTTTTGCCGGGTGAACGTTGATGTCGAACTCCATGTCGGGCATGTCGAGGAACAATACCGTAACGGGTTTGCACTGCGCTCCGTATGGCTCGTAAGCCTGCGATACCGCCTTGCTCACCATCTTGTTCTCGATGGGGCGGTTCCTCATGAAGAGGAACTGGTGGTTGCGCTTGCCGTTTGTCTCCGTGGTGGGGGAGATGAAGCCGGTGACGTGGACGCCCGCTTCGGTATAATCGACGGGCAATAAACTCTTGGCGACTTTGGAACCGATAGCCTCGGCGATGCGGCTGCGGAGTTCTCCAGGTACGCCGGTAAAAACCGCCCTGTCGCCGACTTTATAGTCAAACCGGATTTCCGGGTGCGAAATGGCCGTCTTGATGACGATGTCCAAAATGCGTGAGCATTCGGAGGTCTCGCTACCGAGGAACGTGCGGCGCACTGGCGTGTTGTAAAAGAGGTCTTCGACGAGGAACGTGGTGCCGCGGCTTGCCTGGATGTCTTCCTTTTCGACGACTTCTCCGCCCTTGATGATTATGCGGCCGCTTTCGCCATCTTGCGTGGCACTTGTGATGGTTAATTTGGATACCGCGGCAATCGAGGCGACGGCTTCACCACGGAAACCGTTTGTCTGAAGGTGGAATAAGTCGTCCGCGGTTGTTAGTTTAGATGTAGTATGGCGAAGGTAGCACATGGCCAAATCGGCGGCACCCATGCCTTTACCGTTGTCTGTAACCTGGATCTTTTTCTTTCCGCCTTGTTCGATTTGGACTTGAATTCGGGTTGCTCCGGCGTCGATAGCGTTCTCAATAAGTTCTTTGACAGCCGATGCTGGACGTTCGATGACTTCTCCAGCGGCAATTTTGTTGATGATTTCGTCGGATAAAAGGTGAATTTCTGCCATTTTTCGCTTTATATGTAGCTGACGGAGCGGATAATTGGTGTAGGATTGCTATATTATAAATATAGCTAATGAATTTTAATGAACAAGTGAGGTGAGTGAAATGGTTTCAAATCTATTCCTTCAGCTAGCACACATTGAATTGCTCATGTCTTATCCGGTCAAGGACATTTTGACCTTGGTAAAACGAGATCCGCGATTCAACGTGAAACTTCTAAATGATTTGTACTTTGAAGATTCATACGTAGATGAAAGCGCTTACCGATTTATAATGGACAACATCGTCGCGTGGCTGTATGAACGCGGTGAAAGCCCTGATGACTTTATTGAACGCATCGTGAAACGTTGTGCCGCATTTGAAGCCGTCCCTGCACGTAGCGTGCTTCGCTCTTACTTGCCGTTTGTTTCATCGTTCTATTCTGCTGAGGACGCTCGCGAACTTTGCTTGGAAATCATCCCGAAACGTTATCCGTTCCTTACGAAGGCAAACATTCTCCGTAATGAAATTGTTGACGGAAACCGCAGGGTGGACTTCACTTTCCAGTTCGAGACTCCGGGTGTACTTGCTGCAAATCCGATGCGTTGGATCCGCAGCATGATCAACATTGGACCGCTTCTCTTGAACACGCCTGCCTACGAACACATTAGCTATCTCGCCTCGCAGACGTCGTTTATCGAAGCTCTTGAAAACAGAGTCCCCGCCGAAATGAAGGAAGACGGTGGTGTTTATGTTAAAGACCAGCTTGTGGGCCGTCATGCCACATTTGCCGATTGCCTCAAGGAACACAACCTCGATTGGAAGAACGATGTGGAAAAGAGCATCGGCTGTGTCCGTGCTATGGTTGACATCCGCGACCCGAAGACCGGCGCATTGCTTATCGAAAAGGACTGCTACTATGGTGCCCCTGTGTATATTCTCGGGTTCAATTTCAAGGCGAACGTGAATGCATCGGAACCGTTCCTCAAGTTGATGAGCTCTGTTGTGAAGCAGGAATTCGCTGCCTGGGCGCCGCTCCAGAAGGCTCATGAACAGCTTCTCGATGCCATGAACGATTCTGTCACGATTGTCTATTACAAGAGCGACGACTCGATTTCTGTGAATAGCAAACACCTTATGCGTAACGTGCCTGCTCGAATCCTTCGCAACTTGCTCCGCGAATATACTGTGACGGGCCGTGAAGAATACGAAAACCGCGAATTCAAGCGCGACCCGGCGATTTGCATGGATCCGCTCCGTCCGAACTTCGAGAGCCGGTTGAACCGCGTTATCGCTCACATTAACGGTTCTGATGATCCGGAACATCCGAGCGAAGGCGTGAAGAAGTTCTTCGAAATCGAACGCCATCGTCGCGGCGGATTCCGCTTTGTTCCGAAGTGTAAGATTATCTTCCGCGAAGAATAAGTGTTACTTTGTTCTTACTTCTGTGACGGCGGTTACTTTGCTGCCATAGAAGCGGAAAAGGTAAATTTTATTGAGTGAAGAAATAAGAAAAACGAAAGAACCGAACGGAGTATGAATTGGTATATTTGGAGTGTTGAGAATGGTTGGAAAGGTAAATCCTGAAACGACTTTATCATTGCTCCCCTCCTGATAGGTTCAAGGTTCTGGAAACCGCTCAATATTTTCTCCTTCTTAGGAAAGGGCTCTTCTGAGCCCTTTCTCTTTTTTATAAAAAAGATTTTTAAAAAATTATGCGGGAGGGGCCCCAGCTCGGAGTGGACGCCTGCGGCGTCAGCGGCTTCACTCGGTCATGTGCGCC
>JAFWRL010000322.1 GCA_017520105.1 Fibrobacter sp. | reverse complement strand
CCGTCCAAGGAAGAAGTCCGTCGCCGCGTTGACGAAGGTCTCATGGCTGTGAACGTTACCCCGGCTGATATCGAAGGCAAGTACCCGTTCGAACTCTCCGGTGGCCAGATGCAGCGTATGCTTCTCGCCCGTATCTTCGCGCTCCGTCCGAAGGTGCTTATCGCTGACGAAGCTACCTCCATGGTCGATGCCTGCGTGCGTGCAAACATCCTCGATTACCTCCGCAAGTTGAAAGACGAACTGAAGATGACCGTGGTGTTCGTGACCCACGATATCGGTCTTGCAAACTACGTTTCTGACCGTATCTTCATCATGCACGACGGTAAAATCGTGAACCAGGGTACTCCTGCCGAAGTGCTCGACAACACGACCGAACCGCATACGCTCCGCTTGCTCGACGACATCCCGGAAGTCCACAAGACCGAATGGATCAAGAACAGCCATCGTTCTAAAAAATAATCGCTGGTTGGGGCGCGCGCCGTCTCGACTATTGTCATCCTGAACGCTGACCACTTGCGTCATCCTGAACGCGAAGCGTGAAGGATCCAGTGCTTTCTGTCACCCCGGCCTCAGTGCCGGGGTCAGTTGTTTACCTTGTCACCCCGACTCCAATGAGGAGCCGGGGTTCTTTTTATACCTTGCCATCGTGTTTTTTTAGAAAAAAGCACTTGTACAAAGAATGTTAAATAAAATATTACGTATTTATGCAAGATTTATAAACTCATGTGATATTTTGTTGTTATTTTTATAACAACTTCATTCATCAAAAAGCTACAGGAGGGCTGCGAATGCCTGATTTCCATGGTCATAATAGTTTATCGAAACATAAAAATGACACCCACAATAACAAGACGACAAAAGTAGATCCCAAAGACGCCCAAATAGATAGCTTGAAAACAGTTATTGGTCAACTTCAACTGGATACGACTCGATTGTCTGCAAATGTCGGTGTATTGACCACAGATACCGCAAACTTGCACTTGCAGTTGAAACAGCAGAGCTTTCAGTATCTTCAGTATCAAAGAGAAGTTAAATCATTAAAAGAGCAACTTCAGCACGCCCAAGATAACGAATCGGTGTTTAAGGTCTTTGCTACGCCTTATGGATGTTCCATTATAATTGTGTTCATCCTTGCTTTGACGATTATTGCCCTCAAGAAGGGTTTCTCGGTTTCTAAAGGCGATGCGAACATTTCGGTGGGCGATAAAAAATAGCTCAATAGCTTATTTGCAAAAAAAAACTCCAGCCAAACGGCTGGAGTTTTTAATTTTCGCATTAATCACAGCGGGCGCTTGCTAGATATGGTCGAAGCTTGGCCCGCTATGTTTCAGGACTTACTTGCTCGTCCAGTGGATCGACGTCTTGTCGTTGCCCTGACGGACGACCAGCGTGTAAGAACCGTTGGCAAGTCCCTTCAGGTTGATGGCGTGGCTACCGGCGGTGTAGAGGCCGGATTTCTGCATCACGCTTGAACCCAGTGCGTCATAGACGTCCACCTTCACGAGACCGGAGCTCCTGGTCGTGAACTGGAGCGTTGAACCGTTCATGCTTGCCTGAATGTTCTTTACAGCCTTGTGCATGGGCTTGATGTACGTATCCACTTCGTTACGGTTGACGTAGTTCGCGTATTCAACGACGTTCACTAGATTGTTCTGATCACCGATGCGGAATGTCACTTCTCTGTTGAATGCTTGATAATTTGCAGTTTCTTCAGCATGCGCCGTGACAACGATGATTGCATTCTGATTGCCTGCGACAAATCCGGCACCTTGTTTTGTTACGTAAGCTGATGTCGGCAATCCATTGTAAGTGTAGGTAAGCTTGCCGCCGGTAATCAATGTGTCCGGGAGACCTGTCGTAGAGGTAGCGCCCAAAGCGACGGTTTGGTCCGTGAATTGCTTGGTGATACGAGGCTCGCCCTTCGCATAGACGATTTCAAAGGTGTCCTGCATGGCGCGGAACCCGGTGACTGCCGGAGCGGATGCTACAACCTTTCCTGTGCCGTAAGACTTGAAGTGCAACATCCATACCTTCTGGTTCTTTTGGGAGTTGGAGCAGTTGCTCGTCGTACAGGTGGCTTTATTTACATCGACAATGTTTGGGGTGAGGGAGGTGAGCTTGAAGCTGCTACCTTCGTTTGTCTTGTCTTCTGTGGTGAGGACGTAATCGTTGACTTTATCTCCGTCGTAGTCAACCGTTCTGCCGCTCTTTCCTGATTCCAGTTTGCAACTGTTGCTGAAGTTGCAGGTCATGCTTTCGAGGTTTTGAATGGTCTGTCCGGCGACTTGCTTGATGGTCACGACGGACTGGGAACCGTCGTTGCCCGTGAAGATGGCGACACCATAATCGTTGATGACAATGTCGCTACCCGAAGCGGTTGCCACTTTTTCGTTGCTAGAAGTGTAAGTACAGCCGCTCTTGAGTGCGCCCGAAATTTTGCCTTCGGTCTGTTTTGCTGTTGTTGCCTTGAAAGCGCAAGAGCCGGTGTTCTTGCCCTTGACGAGGGAGTCTGCCCAGGAACGAGCGTTCTTGGTGAGGTAGCTCTTGATGAAGTTGCCCGATGCGGTGTAGGTGGCTGCGTCGAGGGCTGCTGCCGTGATGAGGGATTTGTTACCTGCGAAGATAGCCGACTTTTCGCTCTTCTGGTCAACGTCGCTAGTCTGTTGACGCAAGCTCCAGTTGCAGTTCGGGATATTGTTCTGGTCCATGAACGAGGTCCAGTCGCTTGAGGCGCTGGTGTTCGGATCGCCATTGCCATCGGCATTTGTCGTTCCCCATTCACTGATGAATACCGGATAACCGGAGCTAAGTGCGCTGGAGGCGTTTCCACCGTAGCTGCCTCTGGAGTGGGTTGCTGCGTAGAAGTGCAAGACGTATGCAATATTCGGGGAATTAATAGGGTCTCTTGCGCCCTGCTCCGGGTGCTGGGACCAGTTCGGCGTACCGACGATAATCAAGTTCTGCGAATTGGCTCGGATTGCAGGGACAACGCTGTTGGCGTAGTTCTTGATGGCGCCCCAGTCGCCACCGCTACCGCTGACCGGTTCGTTGTAAATTTCGTAAATGATGTTCGGGACATCTTTGTACTTTTGGGAAACCTTGGAGAAGAAGTCCTTGGCTATGGATGTTTCCAAATGGGCGCGATGGCTGTGCCAGTCGATAACAATATAGACATCGTTTTCGATAGCGGCCTGAACCATTCTGTCTATCATTTTCATTTGGCCTTCCGGGGCACCCTTGTACGAGTTGCCTTCGTCCACCTTATTCTTGGTGCCACCATCGGAGTCGTAATATTCAATAGCCATGGCGTAACGGAACATGTCAATCTTGAGATTATCCACAGCCCATGAAATGACGGTCGGATTATAGTATGAAGCACCTGTAGCATCAGACCAGAAAAGGCTAACGCCGCGGAGCATGGCCTGCTGGTTGTTCTTTGCACCGATGATTTTATTACCGCTAGTGTGAAGGGCGCCATAATAGGATACTGGCCCAACCTTTTTGGGGGTGGCTGTTGATGCATCAGCAAAGGCGGATATTGCCGCGCATGCCAAAATGCCTGTCAGTAGCTTTGTCAATTTCATGAGTGTTTTCCTTTTGTTTTTGACAAAAATTATCTTATTATATCCAATATAGTAAGTAAAATCGTTTAATTTTTTGTTTACCGTTGAACACGGGAGCTTTATTAGATAATGTAGTTATCTGTGCGGCGAAAGAAAATACCTGAACTGTAATAAAATGGTTGCGCCTCTTTTCGTTGTGATTCAAAACACAGTGGATTTTTTGATTCGAGTTTGTCTGTATAAAAATTGCGCTAAAAAGGCCGTTTTTTGCCCTAAATCAAAGATTTGCAATGGCTTACGACGATAGTGTAAATTTTTTTTTCAAGGGCTTGCAAGTATGGCATTTTTTGCAAAAATAAAATATATTGTTGTGCAAATCACCCAAAATGGGTACAACCATTAAAAAAAGAGAGAGAATTATGAATAAGAAACTCACACTTGCATCGGCGCTCCTAATCGGTTCTGCTGCATTTGCATTTGAAACCTGGATCGGTACGGACCTGGTCGAACAGATTAATACCGGCATTGGTAACGATACCGAAACTGCCGGTTATTGGTTCGACTACGCTGATGGTAACGATGGTGGTAAGTCCGGTGTTACCTGGCCTGTTGAAAAGGGTAACGAATATTCTAAAGAATCTATGTCCCCGATTATCGAACACTGCGGTGGTATCTGCGGTACGGCCGTTCTCGACAAGGGTACTTTGACCTATAACCCGTTCGTGGGTATCGGCTTCAACGTTGTCGGTGAAACCTCTACGACCGACAATACTCCGGCTGCTGGCGACGCCTCCGCTTGGGGTGGCCTCTGCATCACTTATAAGTCCGAAGCTGCACCGTCTCTTGAACTCGGTCTCGGCGACGAAGTTGACGCAACCATCGGTTATGCAAACCCGGCTGCCTCTCTCCCGAAAAACTCCGTCGGTACTTCCAAGACTCTCGCTTGGTCTGACTTTAAGCAGCCGTCCTGGTACAAGGGCGACACGAAGATGGCCGGTGACGCCGCTTCCAAGCAGCTCGTCGCTGTGAAGTTCAAGCTCCAGGCTACTGCCGGTAGCTATGAATTCAACATCTGCGCTGTCGGTCCGGCTACGGGTGGTACCTGCCCGGCTGAATGCGGTGCTCCGAATCGTGAGGCTATCAAGGCTGTCCGTGGCGCTTCTGCTGCCAAGGCTATCCTCTCTGGCCGTACCCTCTCCTTCTCTGGTGTGAAGGCCGGTACTGCTGAAGTTCTCAACCTCCAGGGCCAGATTGTTGCCAAGGGCGACGTTTCCTCTACTCTCAGCCTCGCTTCTCTCGACGCTGGTGTGTATATGGTCCGCGTTGCTGGCAAGGTTAGCTTCTCCAACAAGATCGTGTTGAAGTAATCTAAATCACAGAAAAGCTTAGAAAAAGGGCTGCGCAAGCGGTCCTTTTTCTTTTTTATTGCATACTGTGGTTTTTGAAAAAACTTATTTGTATATATTGGTTATGTAATTACACTTAAAAGGAGGACTTCCTATGAATAAGAAACTCACACTTGCATCGGCACTCCTAATCGGTTCCGCTGCATTTGCATTCGAAACTTGGATCGGTACGGACCTGGTCGAACAGATTAATACCGGCATTGGTAACGATACCGAAACTGCCGGTTACTGGTTCGACTACGCTGATGGTAACGATGGTGGTAAGTCCAGTGTTACCTGGCCTGTTGAAAAGGGTAACGAATATTCTAAAGAATCCATGGCCCCGATTATCGAACACTGCGGTGGTATCTGCGGTACGGCCGTTCTCGACAAGGGTACCTTGACCTATAACCCGTTCGTGGGTATCGGCTTCAACGTTGTCGGTGAAACCTCTACGACCGACAATACTCCGGCTGCTGGCGACGCCTCCTCTTGGGGTGGCCTCTGCATCACCTATAAGTCCGAAGCTGCACCGTCTCTCGAACTCGGTCTCGGCGACGAAGTTGACGCAACCATCGGTTATGCAAACCCGGCTGCCTCTCTCCCGAAAAACTCCGTCGGTACTTCCAAGGTTCTCGCTTGGTCTGACTTTAAGCAGCCTTCCCGGTACAAGGGCGACACGAAGATGGCCGGTGACGCCGCTTCCAAGCAGCTCGTCGCTGTGAAGTTCAAGCTCCAGGCCACTGCTGGTAGCTATGCATTCAACATCATGGCTATCGGTCCGGCTACGGGCGGTGCCTGCCCTACTGATGCAATCAAGGCTGTCCGTGGCGCTTCTAGTGCCAAGGCTGTCCTCACTGGCCGTACACTCTCCTTCAAGGGGGTGAAGGCTGGTACTGTCGAAGTCCTAGATGTCCAGGGACAGGTTGTTGCCAAGGGCGACGTTTCCTCTGCTCTCAACCTTGCTTCTCTCGATGCCGGCGTCTATATGGTCCGCGTTGCTGGCAAGGTTAGCTTCACCAACAAGATTGTGTTGAAGTAGCCCTGGATACGTTAATAACTTTACGAAAGGGTCGTGCAAACGGCCCTTTTCTGTATTGCAGACCTTTTGTAAATTGATAGAAACTGTTCGTGTTTGTGCTCACAAGTAAACGTGATTTTTGCTTGCAATCTTTCCTTAAAAGCTATATTTATATATATTACTTTGGCATTTACTAGCCCCCCCTTGGGGGATTTTTGAGAGGCCTTTATATGATTTGCAAAAAAATCCTGTTGCCGGCTTTGATTGGCTCCGCCTTTTATTTGGGAGCCTGCGGTGGCGATGATTCCCCAAATTCCCCGGTTATTAATCCGACTCCTAGTTCCGTAGTGGTTCCGCTCCCGACAAGTTCTGTAGTGGTTCCGTCTCCGCTGAGTTCTGCCGTTGTTCCGCCTCCACTGAGTTCTGCGGTGGCTCCGGTTCCGGCCAGCTCCGCTTCTGTCCCGCCGCCTCCGACGCCTGTTAATTATGCGCCACTTGCAACTTCGGCAAATCCTGCTGTGGCAACAACGCAATACGCACTTTGGCAAAGCTACCATTTCGTCACCCAGGAAGCTGAAGCGGCGACTTACCCCTCTATTGCCGGGGAATTTGGCGAAGTGTTCACTGCGGCTTATGTGCCGGCGGGCCGTGTCGTATGGTCTAGCCAGTCGGGGTATTACAGGACTTCTTGCTCCGTGATGGATGCCGCTATTGCCGGTATGAAGTTACGCGCATGCACCGTGTCCGAAGGTATTGGCTATGGCATGCTCCTGGCTTACTTCAATAACGATTTCGATTCGTTCAATCGCATGTGGAACTACTCCCGTGCATTCAGGGCCTACAATAACGTGAAACTGATGCCGTGGATTACCAAGTCGTTCCACTGGGAACAAGTCGATAATTCCAGTGCGACTGACGCCGACGAAGATATCGCGACATCGTTGATCTTGATGTCCTTCAAGATGCTTGGTATGGGCAACACGGATGCGGCGAACCTCTATTTGGCAGACGCTCTCACGTTTGTGAACGCCATCTGGGAAAAGGAAGTGAACCCGACGACCTTGCTCATTTATTCGGGCGATCAGGATGTATGGAAGGTAGGTAATCCGGTTTACAACTTGAGTTACTTCTCTCCGGTGGCCATCAGACTCTTCGCTGCGGTGGATCCGAACCACAACTGGAAGGGTGTTCTCGATGCGATGTATGCCTACATGCAACTTGTGCAGTCCAAGGGAACGAGCGTGTTCCCGGATTGGAGCGATGCTACGGGTAATGCCATTGACCCGAACAACGGTTCTGCAAAGGACACTTACTGGCAGTTCAACAAGGAATCAGTACGTATTCCGTGGCGTATCGCATGGGATTACTACTGGTACCAGGATGCACGCGCAGGTGCCATCCTGAAGCAGCTGAATGACTTTATCTCAAAGAAGGCTAACGGAGATCCGAACAATATGGCCTTGGCTGTGAACTACTCCTGGAACTTGTCTGTGGGTGCCGATTACACCAAGAATACCGTTGTCTCTAGCCAGTGGTATGCAGCGTGGTGCGCAACGGGTATTGCCGGGAATGCGGCATGGCTCAACACTTGCACGACTGGCGTGAATGGCAAGACTCCTACGAATTCCTCTAGCAGCTACTTCTCTGACATCTTGCTCGCGCTGTATTCCGCCTTGCTGAACGGCTTGTACGTTCGCCCGGCCGGTGTTTAACGGTTTTTGCGGCAATGATACTTTGTGGCTAGTCGCCACATAATCATGGCAATTCTTTTTTATATGTCGCCCCGGCTATATGCCGGGGTCGGCTTTTTTTATGCAGAATTTGTATATTCTAAACCATGAAAAAGAATACACTCTCTAAAGCTGTAAAATCAACGCTAGATAAGCAAGCCAAGGCAAAAGAAAAAAAACAGTATGTCGATTCGCTTCTTGCGGCATCGAAGAACGATTCGGCGAACGCTCTCGTGGTGGAACCGAGTGCAGGCCTTGATAGCGCAGGTCTCGTTAGCGACTCGACGAGTGGAGAGGATGTTGTTGAAACTCCGCAGTTGCCGACTCCGGAACAGCTCGGGATTTCGATTACTACGGGGCATTCGGGCGACACGTTACAGGTGGCCGTGGGCGATACGGTTGAATTTCCGGTAACAGTTTCGTGGAGCATAAACGGCAGTGCCATTTTGGTGGTGCCGATGAGTACGGCGAACGCCAAGGGCATTTTGCAGGTCGGCATGTCGCAGGAGTCTAGCCGTTCGGTGAAAAACGGCAAGGAAATTGCGCAGATTACGTTTAACTACAAGCTCGTTGTGCAGGATACGGGCAACTTGAATATTCCCGCGATGCGTTTTGAAATCCCGACGCCGACGGGACAGTCGCTGGACTTGCGGAGCGATAGCATGCCGTTGCGTGCCGAAGCTCCGGTCAGTATGTTGCCGATTGTGGTGGGCGTTGTCGTGGCGCTATGCCTGCTTGCTGCGGGCGTGTGGCGCGTGCGTCGCCGTGCGGTGGCGCAGGCTGCGGCTGCAAAACGGAGTGCTTCCGAGAACGTCCTCCGCGAAAAAATGATGGTCTTGAAGCAGCGCGTGATGGTGGCCGACAGCCGCGAATGGCTTTTGGAACTTGAAAGCATTTGCAAGGAATATGCGTTTGAAAAGTTCGGAAGTGCCGGCACGGGAACTGCCTCCGCCTCCGCCGTGAACTTGGATGCTCTCGTGGCTGACGGAAAACTCGACGGCTGGAAGCCCTTGCTCGAAGAATTTGCGCATGCCCGCTACGGCGGCGGCAAACGCGACAGCTTCGAAAACAAGGAAACCTGGAAGCTCGCGATGACGCTCATGGGCGTGAAGGAAGAAGATTAGGGTTTAGACGACAAATGCGTAAGGCGAGTGAAGCGTGACTGCTTGCAGGACCATTTCCGAGCCTAGCATTTGGTACTTGTACAAAGAACGGCTCTCTGAGCCTACAGACGAGAGACGAGAGAGGCGGCTTTGCCGCAGTGTTTAGTGGTTGGTAGGCCGTAAGGCCGTTAGGAACGTGTCATCCTGAGTGGAGAGGCGAAAGCCTCGAAGTCGAATGGGTCCAGTGATTTTATTATGCATTTATCCTGAAAATTCTGATAAGCGGATAGAATCAGCAGACGAAATGCTCTTGCATTTATCGGAAATATTTTAACTTTATAAAATGATTCGGAAGTTTTGTTCGCTTGTTTTTTGCGTTGCCGCCTCGCTCTTGCTTTTAGCGGGGTGTTCCAGCCATCCGCCTTCTGCCGCGCAATTTATGAATGTGAAGATGGATGAGGATAAACAAGGTGGCAGTCTTGTTGTTGGTGGTGTATTGAAAAGTGGTGACGTTTATAGGGGGCGTTATAAATTTGAACGAGATTATATAAGTGCGGAAGGTGCCGGAAATTTGGACATATCCCTTTTTTATCGTTACAGTCATTTAGTGTTTGGTACGAATATCGAAAATCTTTCTTTTAGAGGTATTGCAGGTTGGCGAAGCAAATATATTGGAATTCAGTTTTGGGGTGGGAGCAGCATAAACCCAGTTGGTCGGGATGATGCTCCTGTTTATGGAGGCTTAATGTTGATAGAAGAATATCCAATAAATGCAAATGTTAGAATTGGTGCTAGTGAACATATTTCTCGAAATGGATATTTTGTAGATGAAAATTTAGGATGGGGTAGTACTTATTCTACTGGATTTTATAATGAGTTTGGTATTGGCTCTTATTTTGGGTACAAAAACTTCTCCATTGAATTCCGTTACGGGCGCGAAATTGGGGAACCGCGAAATCGCATCTATTTTATGATGCATTACGCATTCTTTAATTAGTAAGAACTATAATTTAGCTGTATGGTTTTTGACGAAAAATCAAGTGCGAAAAAATTGAAATCAAAAAAGAAGAGAAATTATGAAAAAGAAGATGCTTAACATTATTGGATTGGTCGTCTGCATGATGGCTATACTTGCCTGTAGCGACAGCGAAAGTTCCAATCCGTCTGCAAGCGCCAATGGCTTTGTTGGATTTCGGATGCCCATGGCTTTAGATGAGGCTAATCAGTCTTATTTGGCTCTTCAAATTCGTGATAAGGATGTCTGTATTCAGAAAGATGAATCGCTAGAATTTGCTACGGTAAAGGATACCTCGCGTATTAATGGTGATTACGCTTTTATTGGTGATACGCTTGTTACGTTCAATAAAAAAGATATGGATAGTTATGGAAGCGTTTTTGTTGGGGGAAAGAATGGGCGGATAAAAAACAAATGGAAAATGATAAATTCATGTCGCTATATCCCCAAAACGAATTCGATTAAATGTCTTGATCAGAGTCAACTTAGTGCTAGAGAGAATAGCATGATTGCGTATTATGAATATACACAAGATTCACTTTTTGTGTCTTTTACTGATTTGAATGGAAAAGAGATAGATCCGTATGCAATGATAAAGGATGAATTTGATGATTATACGAATTCCTATTATATGGAAACGAACATGTATGTT
>JAFWRL010000003.1 GCA_017520105.1 Fibrobacter sp. | reverse complement strand
TTTCTTGCCAATCTTCATGAAGAAACGGTGCAAGTTCTTTTCGGCCTCGGCGAGGGATTCAGAAAGTTTGTCACAAATTTCGTGAAGTTCCGGCTGTTCGGCAGGGATGCGGCTCGCGATTTCGGCAATAAGGCCGTCGCCACCAACCTTGGAGGGTTCAAGCGTCTTGGCGACATTCCTGAATCCAAAGAATGAAATAGAACGTCCAAACGCCTGGTTGCTAATTTCGGGCAGGCGGTGCGCTTCGTCAAATACGATATGCTCGTAAGAAGGGAGCAACGCAAAATCCAGTTGCAGGTCGGCAAGGAAAAGCGAATGGTTCACAAGCACCATGTTCGCGTTCATCGCCTTGCGTTTTGCAATGAGAGCCGGACAGTGATCGCGATGCGGGCATTTTTCGCCGAGGCACGAGGAGGCATTGCTCGAAAGCTTGGACCAGAGCACTCTATTGCGCGCTTGGCTAAAGGAATTGCAGTCGTTGATGTCGCCGGTTTCTGTCGTCATTACCCACGGGATAAGCGCCATGAAGGAATCACGTTCTTCCGCCGAAAGCAGCTTCTGCGGATGCATCAACAATTCTTCGAACTTGCGGAGGCAAAGGTAATTGTCGCGGCCTTTCAAAACAGCCGGGCGAAGCTCGCCATTGTAAATCTTTGCAATCTGCGGGATGGATTCGTTCCAGAGTTGTTCCTGCAAAGTGCGAGTCGCAGTACTGATAAGCACGCGTTCGCCCGCAATCGCCTTGTTCGCTGCGGTAATCAGGTAAGACAAAGTCTTTCCAGAACCGGTCGGAGCTTCAAGAACGCAAAGCCCACCCTTGTACATGTTGCGTTCCATGACGGAGGCAAAATCTTGCTGGTTGTGGCGCGGCTTGTAGTCTTCGATGAAGAACGAAATAAAGCCGCCTTCCTTAAAGAACTCGCTCACACGCGGAGCCTTGGACTTGGGCAAAGCTTCCTGCGCAGGGACGGGAGGTAAACTGTACTTCGGAGCGGCAAGCGGTTCCGCCTTTGTCGCAAAAAGCGTTTCGTAACCGGAACATTCGGCAACCTTGGAAAGCGCATCGAAAAGCCACGGATCCATCGAAGAAATCTTTTCTAGGGACTTTACAAACAAACGCCCGCAAGCATCGGCATCGGGCAAAGCGCGGTGCGCACGGCTGCGTTCGATTTCGAGTTCCTGCACCAATGTGTCGAGGCGATGGTTCGGAACATTCTGAAATGCGATACGGGAAAGAGTCAGTGAATCCCAGAACACGTGGGAGTCATAGGAAATCCCGACCTTAGAAAAAGTCTGCTTGAGGAACTTGGAATCAAAAAGCGCATTATGGGCGACAATCGGAAGTTCTCCGATAAACGAACAAATCTGTCCGGCCACCGTTGCAAAATCCGGAGCTTCCGCCAAATCATCCTTGCTAATGCCCGTCAGCGTTTCAATAAAAGGGCGGAGTTCCGCAGAAGACGGCTTGACCAAGAAATCAATATTCTCTTTCGGTTCGCCATTTTCAAAGCGAACAAGCGCGACTTCAATGATTTCATCTTTTTCAAAATCAAGACCTGTTGTTTCCAAGTCAAGCGCCACAAATGCAGGAACTCTTTCCATTTTTTCCATCCTTTAAGGTAATGCCGGCAATTGCGGCATCAATTGTTCTAGATCGTTCGCTCCGCTCTTTATTTTCAATGTATCAAGCGGCGCTCGCCATGCAGAACCGTATTTGAAAGGGTGCAAAGATCCGCCACTTGGCGAATCCGACCCTTCTTCTGTGTAATAATAGTCAATAATGTAGCCTCCCTCAACAAGGTCGTTGAAAGAAAAGGCCCCATAAGCGGAACACTTCGCATATTCAAACTTGCCAGTCTCTACAGATTTAAGCCGAACAACAGCTCCCGTCTTGGCACCAGAGATTTTACCCACAAGCGAAGCTAGCTTTAGTTTGGAAATAGTTTCGAACGTAAGCTTGCTTTGATACTTTATTTCAACCACGGTATCACGAACGCCGTTGCTGTCCGCCTTCGCCAAGGTCGTATCGCGGTATCCGCGTAACAGATTGAACTTGGTATCCGTTGGCCAAGGAGCGTCACGCTTCACGACATAACGGATCGGGTCCAGCCTTTCGACCGTGACCTGAACGGTATCCTTGCCTTCGACGATAAAGAACAAGTCCATCAAGGAATCCAGCACAGGCTTATTGTAAATCACGACCAGCGAATCATCCGGGAAAGCGTTTTTCGCCTTGCCCGTGACTTGAACTGTTTGAATTGCCGGAGCAAGCGTGTCGGCTTCCATTTCCTTCCATTCGATTTCAGCATAGTTCCTTGCCGTGTCCAGAGCGCGAGACAGCGAATCCTTGGCGTTACGGCAGTAGAACTTGTACAGGACTTCGTCTTTCGGTTTCGGGTCAAAGTAAAAGCGCGGCGCACTGGAAATTCCGAGATAAACAAGTCGCGGATAGAGCGTATCGCCATTGGGCGAAGCGAGGTAACAGTTCGATGTATCCGCAAAGGCTGAATCGAAATACACATGGCGCGTAAAGTTCGCTTCGAGCACATCCTTATAAGGCTGCGATACGTTGTCGAGTTCCATCAGCGATGTGTCCTGATCCGCAAGGGCAATCCACAACGTGTCCTGCGTCGATTCGCTCAGTTGCAAGTCCGAAACCCAGACGCCTGCCAGTTCCGACGACGGTTCAATCTTATGGTTCCCATTTCCATCGACAAACGCAACAACGCGGTAATGCCCAGATTTAAGCCCCGTAAAGGTAAAGTTCCCTATACTATCCGCCGCCGTGATGTAAAGCGGTTCTTCCTTCGTGAGCATCGGGAGCGAATCCAGCACCTGCGTCACCGTATCGCGGTACTTCTGGAGGAACCGCTTTGTTTCGCGTTCGGCACCCATCAAGTAAAGTCCAACGCTCGGGTACGATTTTTTGCGAACAAGCGAATCAGGCACCATCACGCGGCCAGAAAGCGTAAGCGAATCGATAGTCGCACCCGTCGAGAACACGACCTGAAACGGCTTTGCAAGTGCATTCCCGTGCAAGTCCTTGATGCCTCCCGCGAATGTGACCGTATAAGTCGTTCCAGTATCAAGTTCAGCTTTCGAATACACTTCGAGCGTCTTGCCATGGACTTCATACTTCAACTTTTTTTCTATCGGTGGCGAAATAGAAATGGCACCTCGCGGAATCGAGGCGTTAATCCATTCGTCAAATTCCAATTTCACATAAAGTTCATTCGGATGGTTCGCTGTCTTTGGCGCTGGGGACATAGCGGCGACACGCGGCGGAAGTTTATCCTCGGGGCCGCCAGACGGAGCCACCTGCGTTGCGCAAGCGACCATCATCAGGCATGACACCAAGAAATATGCGACCTTCGAAAGACTCATTCTCACTTGATCAAGTCAATGATTTTACCAATGCGAGTATAACGAATACGGAACGGGATACGCCACCAAGTCAACGGATTTCCAAGAGCAAACTTCTGGTCGTCGTTTTCAAAGGAGAAATAGATGACAAAAGCCTTTGCGCGGATATTGCGCAGCGAGACAAAACCCCAGTAGCGGCTATCGGCAGAATTGTCGCGGTTATCGCCCATCATGAAATACTGCGGATATTTGACAACATAACGGTCAATTTTTTCGGAACCCAGGTAAAGAGCTTTTTTGATTTCAAAGTGGTTGTTCTCCACGACTGCGGCAGAATCTGTAGAATCCTGCGCCGGCACCATGTTCAAGCGCTTCACGTTGCCTTCGAGATCTTGAAGGATGGAACCTTCGAAAGACACGTAGCTCACGGGGCGGGTAAAGCCGCTATTCAAATTCGGGTCGTGCGGATCGAGCAGAGGCAAAAAGCCTATCTTCGCCAGTTCCCTAAAATAGCTGAACGGCATCGAGCCAGACAACGTGTCGCCGAGCGTGAGGCGCTGCTGAACAACCTTCTGGTTACGGGAAAGCATTGCATTCAACACAAGACCGCGATCGTTTTCTACAGGGAACCTAAAATCATTGAACACGTAATTGTTGTTTTCAACTCCGTTGCGCAAGAGCGAAATTTCCAGACTCACAGACGAATCCGGGTTTTCTTGCGCGACAAGCGAACGCAACCACCAAAGCTTTATCATCGGCAACGAATCGACATACAGCGTATCGCCTACGGATGGCACGACAAATTCCTCGACTTCGTCTCTCGGCGAAAGCGTGCGGACGCTAGCCGTCCACTTGCCAAAAGCGGGGAGAGAATCCTGACGTTTGCCATTCAAGAAAAGCTTACCGCCATGCACGGCAACCGTATCGCCACTCACTGCAACGCAACGCTTGATGTAATCCTTCGGACCGTCGGCGTAATGCACCAAATGCGGCTGGCCTTTTTCGGGAGAATGATCCCAGTAGTAGTTACCCAGCATAAGTGCGTTGAACAAGTGCGTATAGCGCTTGGGATTGTTGTCAGGATATTCCGGCTCGCCCGGATAGCGGAAAATAACGACATCGCCACGTTCTGGTTCTGCGTACCCCGGGAACTTCTGGTTCGAGAACGGAATCGGGGAACCATAAGTGAACTTGAGACCAAGCAAAAAGTCTCCCGTCTTCAATGAATCTTCCATGGATCCGCTGGGAATCTGGAAGGCCTGGATAACGTACTGGATAACGATTAACGCAAGGATAACCGGGACAATAACTTCACGAGTAAACGATTTCAAAAATTTCTTTGTCGATTTTTTTTCAGGTGTCTGTTCCATCAAAACTCCCAATTACAGACTCTTAACAGTTTTCACAAAATTGCGGCTCACAGTAATCTGGGTCCTGTTCTTGTCCCGCAAGACAATGCACAGGCGCCCAGCATCGTTCTTCCGAATTTCGGCGATATAATCAATGGCAACCAGGTGCGCTCGGTGCACACGAACAAACTGGCGCGGGTCGAGCCGCTTTTCCAATTCCACAAGCGTTTGGTCAATCACGTACTGCGTCGTCGTGGTGTAGGCCGTTGTGTATTTTTCTTCGCTCTGGAAACGGATAACTTCGTCCATGTTCACAAGCAGAATACGGTCGGACTGTTTCACCTGCAACCTTTGCATGTATAGCCCGCTCGCGCTCATCAGTTCCTTGAACTTGTCCCAGGAGAAATCCGCAGGCATCCCTAGCCCACCCTCGTGGGGCATACGCTTGCGGAGCTTGACCATCGTCGAAGCGAGGCGTTCCGGGTCAATCGGCTTCAAGAGATAATCAACGGTATTTTCTTCGTAGGCACGCAGCGCAAAGTTATCGTAAGCCGTCGTAAACACGATAAGCGGAATGTCATCTTCGTTCAACGACTTCAACACCTCAAACGCGTCCATGTCCGGCATCTGGATATCGAGAAAAACGACATCCGGATCAAGCTCATGTATCTTCTGGATTGTCTGCGCACCAGAACCGGCTTCACCCAGAATTTCCAATTCGCCCGAATACGCTTCGAGCAAAGAGCGCATGCGCACACGAGCAAGAGGTTCATCATCGGCTATCAAGACAGTAAACAATTTTTCAGCCCCTTACTTGTTAATCTTTTTATAGAAACGCACCATGACGGCTTTTAAGCCATCGGCATCGCGATAGACGTCACCCGCTTTCATAAAGGCGAGATTTCCCACCTTGTCGCGCTTGAAAACCCAATGGGCCTCGTTATCCGAAAAACTGATTTTCGCGATACTATCCGCATACACAAATGTCCCATGCAGCGTATCAACAGACACAGAATCCAGAACCTTCGTCCGCACAGCGAGAACCTTGCCATCTTCGAACAAGTCCATATCGACCTTGAGCAGCTTGCAGTCGTCACACGGCAACCGTCCGGAATAATAGCCGAAAACGGTCGCAGGGATTTCCACAGGCGGCAAATCCGGGAGCGGCTCCGACTTTTCTTCGGAACAAGCAACAAAAAGTCCGCAAAGCAATGCGGATAGCGCACAGGCATACTTCATGCCGAAAATCTAAAAATTTTCAAACAGGAAAAATGGACGGAATCTTAAAATCCGGTAGAATAGACCACTCTAAAGCCAATGGTCTCCTTGGACTGCACCGGATTGAGCTTTTCACGTTCCTTCGGAGCAAGTGCACTTACCTTATCCGACCAGCCACCGCCGCGGATAACGCGATACGTCCCCTTTGTGGGCCCGGTATAATTGTCGCTCTTTTTTTTCGGATAAGCGTCATACCAGTCGTTGACCCATTCCGCGACGTTACCGGCCATATCGTAAAGCCCATAATCGTTCGGGATTCTTTGAGCAACTTCGTCGGGGCCAGAAGTTTGTCCATAATACGCATATTTGGAAGCGACATCCGTGTCCCAATAATAAGTCGTCGTCTTGCCCCCGCGAGCCGCGATTTCCCATTCATTTTCAGTCGGGAGCCTCACAGCCTTTGCGGCATAATCGATGGTCAAATCGACCAATGTAGAGTCACCGGCAATGGACTTATAGACATAAGCCGTGTCAAATCCAGCAAGCTTCGAGAACGCATTGCAAAAGAGGGCTGCGCGATACCAGTTCACGTTGGAAACAGCGCGTTCATCGCCTATTTTGGACTGCTTCGGGAGAGAATTCATAACAAACTTATAGAGTTTCTGCGTCACCTCCGTCGTCGCAACAGAAAACGAATTCACGGAAAACTCGTTGACGCCGCGAGTTATAAACGCATTGGGAATTTTTTTCCACTCAAGCATATCGAAAACAGATGAGGAATCCCCGCCTGGGCCATTGCTCGAAGACGACTTTGAAACGGAACCGGACGAAGCAACATTGTCGATAACCGAAATATCCGGGCCTTCAGCAGTTTCACCGGAGGCCGTACATGCGGCAAGCGCAAAGAGCGCAAGCGACAAGCTCCATAACAAACAAAGTCTTTGCCACATGATTAGCCCCTTTCGCCATCAACTCCACCGCTAGCGCACGACGCCTACGCGATAAAGTTTCTGCTTTGTTTTGCCGCTCTCGAACTTGACCTTCAAGCGAGCCGTATAGACATCGCTTCCGAGGTTGTGTAAGTCGAGATTCGCCTGGTTCATGCCCGCGACACCATCCGGAATATCCGTCTTGAAAACGCACAATCCCGTGATATCGTAAAGTTCGAGCTTGATAGACTGCGGCTTTGCACCCAGTTCCATGCGCACCTTCGCATCTCCACCGCGAACCGGATTCGGGTAGATGAAGAAGTCCGAAATTTCATCTTTCGCTTTTGCCACCTCGACATCGCCGAGCTTGGACGCATCGAAGAAACCCGTGCGTTCGTTGCTACCCGCAGGGAGCGACCATGCTGCAGGGGCTTTTTCTGCACCGTTCGCAGCCTTGTCCAGGCGGAACGCCGACACGCTGTTCCTGTGGAACGCATAAAGTTCAGGGCCTTTAGAATCCTTGAGCGCATCCGTCACGAAAATGCTCATCGGAACCGCCTGCGACAACGAATCCATCATTTCGCTACTGCCAGCCGCAATCGGGAAACGTTCCGAGACGCGCTTGCCCTTGCCCGTGTAAGCATAAACTAACCCATCGCTCGACGGCACGAGAATTTCTGGAATCTTATCGCCCGTCACATCGACAAGCAGCGGATCACTGTGGAACCCGACGATTGGTGCACCGCGGCTAATCGTCACCGGGAATCCATCTATCGGTACGCCAAAGCGGTCAAGTGCATAAACGAGGTTGTCTCCGAGGAACACGATTTCCGGATATCCGTCGCCATTCACGTCGCCGAGCGCGATGCCAGAATTTTCATCATCGAGACCGCTTGTACCGGAAGCACCACGCTTATAGACACGGTTCCACATCATCTTTATATTGCCGCCTTCGACAATCTTGAAGCCAGCAATCGTTCCACGGCTACCCAGCACAACCACTTCATTCGAGCCATCGCGATCCAGGTCTGTACAAGCCACGCGGAACTTTTCATCGGCTTGGGCATTGGGGATTGAGACGACTCTGCTTTTTCCATAAGCAGGCGTCGAATCAAATTTGCCATCCCCTATAATCATTTCCTGAACATAGACATGTCCGTCGCCAACGCTGACCCAATCAGGCTGGTCGCCATTGACTCTATAGACACTTTCAATTTTGCACAGAGCCATGTCGTCCACATGAGCAATCTTTGACAATTTACTCATCGACGTTCTTGATATATAGCCGTCATTATTCCAACGTGCGGTCCACAATGTCGAATCCGAAGCAAAATACACATCGTTCTTGTACATAATTGGGCCAGCGATTGCAGAATTCATGCCAGGAAGCCCTCTAGCACTCTTCTTCAAATCCAAGACCGTCTGCTCCGGGATGCCACTATTGAACGAAGTCATCACGAGATTGCCCTTATGCAAACTGATGACACGTTCGCCATTGCTAGCAATCCCGACAAGCGGTCCGTAGTTCGGGCCCAAGCGATATAAGGGGACTTCCTGCTCGGAGCCATCACGAGACAGCGTTTTCTGTTTCACCACCGTATCAGCCATGAAGAGCGTATCGCCAAGGGCGTTCATCGCCTGGAGCGTTCCGTCTTCGGAAGCAAACACAATCGCCTTGCCCGTTTTGTCATCTTCGTAATCGACAAAGACCGCACCACGCACAGCCCCCGTAAGCCCCACGTTACGCGGGAACTTCGAATTCGCGATACTTCCATCATCAACGCTAATCGTCACGCGGATAACAAGCGCCGCAAAATTCTTCACGCTATCGCCCATGAACGCATTCGCCGTCTTTTCGATACGGGCATCCTTCGGCATATCCACAGTAATCTTGATACCTGTATAGCCGCCCTGCGTCGTCGCCGTATTCGCATAACCCGTCGGCAAAATCGACGTGACCGTATCGAACTTCTTGTCCTTAGCATAACGCAAATGCGGGATCAAGTCCGTGCCGCTGCCGTAATCGTAAGTGTCCTCGCCAATCGCGTTCTTGAACGTCTTGCCGATGCTCAGCACACCATCGGATTCCACAAGCGAAATACCGAACTGGTGGTCGCGATAAAGATCGCCACCCCACTGGTTTGCAAACCCGTACTTCAGCGATTCGCGCAAATACCAGTCGTTCACCTTCCACACGGCAATCCCGCTCGCCGGGAGCCCCGCATCAAAACTGCTCACGCCAAGCACAAGCCCCTTCGCCTTCTTCTTGTTGCGTTCGCACTTGCCCTTGACACAGATACTATCCTCGAATACCGTATAGAGACTATCCACAGGGACCGTCTTTTCCGTAGTCTCGTCGTTCTGCAAAGCCTCGCCGAGAATCACATCCACCGTCCCGTCCTTGTTCCAACTGCGCTGACGGTTTTCAATCAAGATGTATTCGCTCGCATTCAAGGGGACCTTCACAATCTCCGTCCCAAGTCCGCTACCCGCCGCCGCAATATCCACCGTCACCGGATGCCCCGCCGTGGGTCGCACTTCCTTGACCTTCGACCATCCCATGTAGGCGCGTTCCCAAGCCGCCGGCAGCACCGGGAAGAACCCGTTACCCGCATTGTAGCCCGCAAAGTCCATCATGTCATAATAACCCAGACGCGATATGCCTTTCGCAACATCGAACGTGTTGGGCATCCCAAGTTCACGCCCAATCTGATTCACCACGATACCGTTGATACCCCAGTTGAGACCATCCTGCGAAGCCGTTTCGCTCACCACCATAATCGAACGGAGCGTGTCAATCGTAGCCCCCTTCAGCACAAGACCGTTATTCAACGAGTCATCCGCAATCACGACACCCGGCAACGTATCCGGCAAGTAAGCCCATTCATTGCGCGAAATATAGACATCCAGAAAATCGCCCGGCGTATTGGCGCCCTTCGTCCCCATGCTGCCGCCATCAAGCAAGCTGCTCGCCCCCGCATGCGCAATCATGAACGCACGCTTCGTATTCGAAGACTTCGAAAGAGCCACCTTAAAAGGAGAATCGTCAGATTCATGCGCCTTCATCACCGCATCATAGACAAAACGCAAGTAATCGCAACTGCGTGCCGAATCGTACTCGGCCGTCTTTTCGCCCTTCAACTTCTGCGTGCGATTGTAGTCAATAATCGGCTTGTCCAGCTCATAAGCCGTCCCGTTCTTTGGGAACACATTCACCTTGATGAAAAGCTCGCCACCGCTAACCGCCTTGTAATAAGCGTTCGCAAACTCAAGATGCTTTTTCCAGTACGGAATACTGCCACGCTTTCCAACCGGGTCCAAATTGAAACTCGATGTATCGGAATCGAACCAGCCGTTTCCCGTCGTAAGCGAATTGTCCGGGGACTCCTTCTTGAACTGCACGCGCAGCACATACACATCCAACGTATCCACGGCATGCGCCAAAGAGAACACGCCTAAAAACAATGCAAGAATCGTAGCATTTAACTTCATGGCTATAATTTACAAAATAGATACGGGACGGGGAACCAAAAACGGAAGAATATGGGCACTTGACGCAAAAAAGGGGCAAATCGGCCCTTACTTTAACTACAGAGCCTCGACTTCTTCTTTGGTAAGGCCCGTATCCTCGACGATTTCGTCAATAGGTCTGTTCCTGGCTTTCATCTTTTTGGCGATTTCACGAGTCTTATCAGATACATTCTTGGCTATCTCCGCGTTGATTTCGTCCGCGAATTCCTTGAATATGCCAGGTACCATGACTATGTGATCCCATCTTTCGTGATGCATCTTCTGATAAGCCTCGAATTCTTCTTTACTAAATCTAGATACTCGGGAACACTCCGTCAACCTATGCAAATTTCGACACTTTTATCCAAACGAAAAAGTGATTAATCGATTTAATCACTGATTAATCAGTTTTTTGTCGAACACGAAGAAGTCCATTATGGGCGTTCCCCGGCTCGCCGGGTCGGGCTATACTCGCCTTTTTATTGGAATGTATAATAATCAAGAATCAAGTCAACAGCACTCGCATCTTTGAGGATTCGATTTTCGTAGTGTTCTCGTCTTAATTTTGCTAGAGTCTTCGCTATTCTTTCTTGCTTTTCATATTCCCGCTGATAATAAGCATCCGACATAAGACCCGTGCGACGAATTTCTATTTCAGGCATTGGTTCAGGTTCATTTCTTTTTTCAAAGTCCATGAGATCCAAATACGTCGAAATCCTTAGACGGTTCTGAGAAGACAAGCCCATGGCCGTTGCATAGACTTTTGCGTTTCGAATAATCTCAGCACCACGAGGAATCCCTATAGATTCAAGATTATCTGGAATATAAGAGAATCCCAAGAAATAGACTCGCTCCGCATTTTTCAGGAATCCTTGATACTTTTCTTTTTCGGATTCATCGCGATTCTTGCGTTTTTCCCAGACAGTTTCCATACCCTTGGCAATTTCTTGATACTTGCCATTTTCAACACAGCCAAAGGGAATTTTGTCAAGAGGGCCGATAAAACCATTGACATGAAATATTTGCATTTCTTTTATGAAGGCATGAGCGTCAGCATCTGTATATTGTTTATCCGATGTCAAATACAAGAAGATGCAATATTCTAAAACACGGTCATAATTAAAGGTAAGAAACACCGTTTGTTTCAGGATTTCTTCCCAGTTGGATTGCTGGTCTATCCGAGAAAGCAAATGCTGTATCCAATCGATGTTGCCAAGCCTTGACGCTTGTTCTGCCTTCAAAATTTCATATGCAATCAGGCGTTTTCCGAAATCAGCTTGTTCGTTTTGTTTTTGACCTAAGCGATTCTTCAAAAATTCATCCGTAGAAACCATCATTGAATGGCGAATACTTTGAGAAAACGGAAGAACAATTTCATCCATCAATTGATTGTAGAGATCTTCATCTTTCGTGGACGGTAAGGACCACGCGTATTTACTTCCGTGTAGTCCTATATTATTAGCGATTGAATAACCAAAACGTTCTTGATATAAATTAACTAGAAACAAATCACCAATAGGATATTCGTCGTTTCTAGGTAATTTTTCTCCATAGTCAAAATTCTTCAACTTCTGCATCAGCATAACGCCCGTGGGGAATCCATACGGGACACTGCAACCGGCACCTATAATAAAAACATCTGACATCATTTTTTCAACGAGTACGTTCTATTCTTATTTGCTCCGTTGGGAGTAATCTTGCCTTCTTCCACGAGTTCGGAGAGATAAATCTTTGTGCGAGAAATCTTCAAACCGATGTAAGCAGAGATTTCTTGAGAGCGAGCCTCTTCGTGTTCGGCAAGATATTCGACAATCATTTTCTTGAATTTTGTTGACTTTTTATCGCCACTTTTATCGCCGTTTTCAGCGTTTATCGCCACTTTTTCGCCACTTTTATCGCCATTTTCGGGATTTACCGCCGTTTTATCGCCACTTTTTGAGTTTATCGCCACTTTTCCGCCGTTAATGTGGCGATAAAAATTCACTCTGAACATATCCCCGATTTCAATAAATTCGGGGAGAGCCACCCCATATTCCTGACACAACGTATTAATCCGCTGGAAACCGGAGCCCCAGCCCTCAAGCACGTTGACCTTTTCAAGAGTGCGGGCAAGAGTCTTGTTACGGATAGAAGAGCGGCCGCTCAAAGCCTCTTCAAGAGTCAGCGTTCCATAAAGACTCCCCGGCGAAGAGATTTCCACGCGGTCATCATATACCGCCACCTGCACACTGGAATTCATTTGATAATTCCTATGGATTGCAGCATTGATTATTAGCTCTCGAATAGCTTTCGGCGGGAGTTCGTACTTTTCATCATGAACGACTCCGTTTATTTCGATAGCCATATTCAGGTGGTTGAGAACGAACTTATAAGCATCGTCAATTTGCTTGCAGAGCGGGCCATCATAATCCTTCTTATCTAGAAAATCAGCCCGCATAGTTCCACGGAACCGAGCACACTGAATTCGCGAGGTATATTCATGCTTACCTAAAAGAATCGCCAGAGCATTCGTCGCCTTGTCATGCGAACGACCTGTCAGAAGATGCAAGTTTTCTAAATCCGCTTTTGTAATTTTTCGCTTGGCCCTTTTTGAAAAGTCCTTGCAAAGAAATGCTATATCGGCATCGGTCACCTTGAGCGAACGATACGGGAGTCCATCGTAAGAAATGTTTCTCCCGCGATTTTCAAGCTCCGAAAGCGCAGCCAAATCAGCGTTACGAGTAGTGGCACCAAGGCGAATATACGTTCCGTTTTCTTTCCCCTGTGATTTTATATAATATGGCGTTGCCATTCCAGGGAAAACCTGCACTATCAGGAGCTGCGCGCCCTCAACAATCTCCGCCGTAATGTCGAACATTATCTGCGGTACGCACATCTGCGAAATCTTATCGGCAATACTATCCTTGAGTTCGAACAAGTCGGCCTTTTTAGGGATGCCAATAAACTCGCGACGATTATTCACGCCAACAACAAATTTGCCGCCCGCCCCATTCGCAAAGGCGACGATAGACTTGACCCATTTTTCGGAATCTTCGGGCAGCTCCACCTTGTATTCCAGGGTGCGACTCTCGCCATTCAGAATTTCCTGCTGTAAAGACATTCGCATTTTCCTCAGATTCTTAAAATTACTCCGTTATCCCATCAAATATACATTCTCACCAAGACATAATTTGACATTTCAAAATTTTATTTTGGAGGGGCAAGCCTTCCCCTCGCTTCTGCCCCGGTGTTCTGTCACCCAAGATACTACCCAAACAATGACAACTGATCTTCTTTTAAGTCCTTTTTCTTTGTCATTGGAACATCTAGCTTTCCATCCCAATTTTCATCAATTGCAATAGCACCAAGTTCTATCAACTTTTTATTGCCAAGACTTTTCTGATTGTTTCGGCAAAAGACGGGGCAATATCCATTTCGCAGAGCCTCTGTAGCTCCACTCCATGTGCCACCTTTGTCATAATCAGATTTTACAACAATTGTTCCCTTTGATTGGGCATAAATAAATTTATTTCGTTGCATTGCAAAACCAGCATTAAAACCAGCATCCGGCTTTGCAATAGAGATTAGAAGTAGATTTCCCTTTTGTATCTGGGAAACAACATCACGTTTCTTAATTTTACGTGCCAGAGAATCCGCCAAATATTCTATACAGAAACCACCATCGGCAAGCATAGCTATAGATGCCGTCGAGTCAACCCCTTTGGCTCCGCCTGAAACTACGCCAAAACCGTTTTTGGCAATCGTCGAAACTGTATGTTTCGTGAAATCAGTATCGTTGTCATCTACAGTTCTTGAACCGACAAAACCTGCGTAATTTCGATTTGTCAGATTCAAATCGCCCGCATAGTAAAATAACGGCGGACAATTTTCCTTTAGCTTACTTTTTAGAACTCGCGGATATTCAGCATCTGCCCTAGTCACGACCTTGACGCCCATTGACGAATATTTTTCAAGTTCAAACGTCAAACTTCCACTTCGATCAAACAAGGATCGAATTCGTTGAATTTCATCATCGGTATATAAGAGTATGTGCTTAAAATCCTCAGTCGAGAAGTCAATAACATCCTTAGGCTGTAGGGATTTTTCCATAAGCATTTTTGCAAACTTCGTCCACTCGCAGGGGGTAAACGGTTTGCAAGAATCAGCACAAAGATGGCTGCACAAAGACACGATTACAGAAGAATTGTCGTTCATGTTAATCCGCCCTCTTTTTGGAACTGCAAGCCAATGCATAAGGATACACATGTTCTGCACCAGCCGTTCTTAGCAAATATCCGCATACCGTCAAAGTCCATTTTGAATCTACAACATCATCCACCAACAATATAGAACCTGAAAGGGATGTACCATCTCGCAAACTGAATGATTTTTGAGCATTACTACATTGGAAAGAACTGTTCTCCATTTCTTTCTGCATTTTTGCGGCAATTTTTTGAATCACATCTATGCACGGAATACCCAATTTTGCAGCTAATCGAAAAGCAAAATTCTTCACGACATCGCTTCGTAAAGAAGGAACATAAGCTAGTTGAGAGATTCCTTTTTCGGAAATAAGTTTTCGTAAGACGCTTGCACTTTTCTCAACAAGACTATCGCAAAATTTTTTCGTCTCGTATTTTCCATTCTTTACCATTGCACCGTAGCCCTGCTCACCATAAATAGACAGGCAAATTCCCTCTTCATTTGGCATATCTATTCGAGTTTGGCCAGATAAATCTGTTTTTGCCCACCGCACTCTAGGTTCAATCGGTAATAGAACTTTTTCCAAGAATGCTACAGCTTTGCGCAATGATTCTTTTGAGACAACGGAAGAAAATTCTTCATGCCCAATACAGTTTTTACAAATTCCACAGTTTTCCGTAGTTTTGTCATCCAAGCAATTGACAATGTATTTGCTGTAGCATCCATCCGTCTGAATAAAATTGAGCATCTGCGACTGTTCTTTATAACGAATGTCCTTTACTTCGTTATAATGAGCTTCATTATACACAAAAGTGTTGGCGGATGCGTAGTATTTACTTTTTTCTTTATATATGAGTTCTTCATTTTCAAGGAATTTCAATGTTTTTTCAACTCGTCCCTTTGAACAATTTAGATGATACATTATATCGTACAACTTTACTCCCTCATTTTCAGCAATAAGGGAATACACCCTAGTTGCTTCGGATTTTGAAGGAAAAGCGGTTTCTATAAAATAATTCTGAATATCAAGATCTTCTACGCCATACATCAAAAATGTGTATGCTCGCGCGATGTTTCTCCCCGCACGACCAATCTGCTGATAATAGGCAACCACATTAGACGGCATTTGATAATGAATTACAAATGAAATATCAGGCTTGTCGTACCCCATCCCCAGCTTTATCGTAGCGACAATAACCTTGATTTTATTTTTCATGAACAACTGTTCGGTTTCTTGGTTTATGACTTCGTCCAAGCCGCTATGATAAGCCCTTGCGCTGATTTCATTTTCATTCAGGAACTCTGTAAGGTGCTCACAATCGTTTTGCGTAAGGCAATATATTATTCCCGATCCAGGAATTTTATTAATGTTATCAATAAGCCAAGCGTATCGAGTCGCCTTGTATCTCAAGTTAAGAACCTGAATAGAGAGATTCTTGCGCATCAACGGGCCTCTAGAGACAAAAACATCTCCGCCTAGCTGCTGTTTAAGATCTTCTACGACCCGGTCGTTCGCCGTTGCCGTAGTTGCAAGAATCGGAACATTTTTCAGCATACTGCTGATAATCTTATTTATTCGACAATATTCTAACCGAAAGTCGTGTCCCCAGTCGGAAATACAGTGAGCTTCATCAACGACAAATAAACCAATCTTGATTTTGGGCAAAGCATCTTGAACAATCGGCGTAAATAGTGTTTCGGGTGTCGTCAAAACTAGGTCAACATCACCCTTTTCCATCGATTCCAAAATCTGACTTTTCTCTTCTAAAGTTTTAGAACTGTTCAAAGTTTCACACTTCAGACCAGCCTTTGCAGCAGCCTCAATCTGGTTCTTCATCAAGCTCAACAAAGGACTGATGATAAGAGTCAATCCCCTTTGCTCTTCTCTCAAAATCTTTGTGCAGATGAAGTACACCATACTCTTTCCCCAACCAGTACGCTGCACAACAAGCGTCCTTTTGTTGGTAAGCGTAGCCTCAATGGCCTCGTATTGTCCGTCTCTAAAAAAGGCATTTTGTCCAACGAATAGACAAAGAGCATCTTCCGCTTTTTTTCTTATTTCGTTTACTTCCATGACCATCACCTTTAACCATTCTAAAAAGACGAAACATCTCGATTTGAAAGTTTCCCCTATTTACCATATTGTTCAACAATAAAATCTATCGTTCTCTCATAATAGAAACATGTTTTTAAAGCTTTGGGATTTCTCGGATTAAGAGATCTTTCGCAACACATCTCTTTATTTTTCTTCACCTTTCTCATAATATCATTAAATTCTTTTCCGAATTTGATTGATGGCATTTTTTTCTTCAATTTTGCCCGCAATTCATTATATGTCAACGGAGGCAAATCGGGTTCCATTCTCACCAAAGGGGCGTTAGGGTCATCCGTTACTCGAACCGCTTTCGTTAATTTCACAGCAGCACTGGAATCAATTGCCGCAATAATATCCGCATTTGCAACTTTCTTCACACTTGCAGTAAACACGTCAAATCCAACAATAATGGTTTCCTGGATATTGGCGGCATTCAAGTCCTTTATATTTTGAATTACATGACTTACAAAATCATCTTGAGCAGATTTATACTCTTGTTTCAAATATTCAACAGGATTCAAAGGAAGCTTTAATCCTATTGGCAGAATTATTAAGTTGTCATCTCTTGTGATATCTTTATTAAAATGGACTTTTATAAATTCATCGTAGTTCAAAACCGCTTTGCTTATCAACATGAACATCAATGGATCTATTTTTGCCCCTATAAAATGAACGTCCTTGCATCGATATTCGTTGAGCAGCATTAAATTATCAAATACAGCTTCAAAAGATTTGGGTTTTATCGTATTTAAATGAATTCGAACAGTATCAGCAGCTTTCGTAAAAGAAATGGTATGCCCGTCTTTGCCTTCATATATATTCTTTTTCCCGATATATTTATATACGAAAGCCTTTAATGCGAGTTCCCATGCATTGATAATAAGAATCACGCTTGACGAGTAGCGATATGAAATGTGTGGTTTGTTATGGATTTCAATTCCAGCAAACAACGCCGCTATAGAAGCGTCTAAAAGCTGTTTTGTTACTGATTTTCCTCTAGCCATGGGCTTAGACCATCCTTGTCTTTAGAAAAGACAAACCTATTCGAACACTTTACCAAAATATCATTATAAATCTTTACTTCTTTCTCCGATGCTGATATACTACTCATATCAGTATAACAATCTCTAAAAGAGACTAGCACAGCTTTTTGGGGAGAAAAAGGACAATACAATTCAAGCTCTTCTCTTGACATTTCAGAAGACTTTTTATCTAATATCGAATAAACATTAATTACAGGTTGATCTGTAGTTACGAAATTTAAATTTGTTTTATTTTCAATAAAAATAAATTTTTGCTTTTCCAACATATTACATGTCACTGTATTCGCCATCAACCATCGTATAGGATTCATAATACGCTCAACAAGTCCACCATATTGCTTTGGAACATTTACTTTAGACGCATTATCTAAAATATTTTCTGATATATTTTTCGTTCTAAAATATTGAAGATTTAAACATAACAAAAAGGTCATTTTATTGTCTTCATTCCAATCGGGAATTGTATCATCAAGAATTTTTTTTATTAGTGTTGCGTATTCACCTTCATAAGTTCCAAACATTTTTTCTACAAAATTTTTTTCGAGAAATTCTTTTTGTTTTTTTGCACCTATTTTATCAAACAATTTTAGACAATCATTAAACATTTTGAAGGTACTAATAATACTTTTATTTGTACTTCTTATTAAATCATTTCCATTCTTCGCAAACCAATTTTCTATAATAGCAATATCATCATCACTCAAACAATTCATTTCATAGAAGAAATGTTCTTGAGCCACTCTCATAATTTTAAGGTTGATTGTTCGATTACTTTTTCTATCCAAACACCATATCTTTTCATCTTCATCAGCCCACTGCTTTAAATACAGGCGTGGCACATAATGTTGAGCTTTAGTAGATTGCATGCTCATAATATTTTTTACACCTCGATTTGGCCGGTCATGAGGAGCGGGAGAAGGGTGTTGCGTTGGGTGGTTAAGGCTTCGATTTGTTTGGTGTTTACTAATTGTTTTTCAAACAATGGTTTAATTGAAGAATTGAAAGCGTCTAACGTTTTTTTGTCAGGAACAATAACTGGAAAAGACGTCAAACTTCCTCTAGAAACTTCTTTAAATGTCGTCCCAGAACCAAGTTGTTCAATTTTTTTCATATTCGTCAACAAATAGTAATACAGATATTCTGTGTAATCCTCTGATTTTGGGACAAACGTCTTGAAACCCTGATTTGTACACAATTCGCATTTCGCGATTGAAACAAGGCCAATAGGAGCTCTACTGGACATTAAAATCGAATTGACCGGAACAAGAGTCGTGCTACAAGAATCGTACCCTTTTTGAGTTATGGTTCTTTCACCAAAATAAACAAATTTACTTTTTTGATCGGACAAATCTTTAGGTGTAATCCACACAATACCACCATCAAAATTACCTTCTTCCGCAGTTGACGGAGTTGCTCCATTTACAACCTCCGCCAACTCACTCATATTTTTCACTTCCCAATTGGTGGGGATGTTGCGGTTGAGGGTTTTGTTGTAGGTGGTTTGGTGGCCGGCGCATTGGAGGAAGGTGTAGTCGTAGATTGTTTTGGCGGTTTGTTCCAGCACGCGATTCTGGGCACGAAGATTTTCAATACGTTGGTCAATGGTAAAAAGGGACGTAGCAAGGAAATCTTGTTGTTTACGGCTAGGTACTATGATAGGACAATCGGCAAATGTTTGAGCAGATATATTCCCTCTTGTACTACCGGAAGATAGATTAGAGACCCATTGTTTATAGTAATTGCTAATGGTAAAATAACGAACATATGTGGGATTTATTTTCGTATCGTCTAAACCATATTTAATCAAGAAGCCTGCAAAAGCAAATTTTCCGTCTTTTTCGTTATATAGATATGAACGCCCCGTAGAATTGCCAGTTCTAGCAAACACAATATCTCCAGGTTGCAACATATACTTTTCAAGATTATCGTCTGATACAGACTTCATGTCAGAATTATTTATGGTACCATCATCATTTATATCAGTAATTCTAAGATATCTAACTTTCTCATCAGAATACTCTTCCGCTGTTGCAGGAATGCCATATATCCCGATAGAATCCTTTTTACATAAATCAGATAGCTTGACAATCTTTTTCTCAACCATAAAATCAACCAATTAATGTGAACTCATCATATATTAATATGAACTTTAATTATGCCTTCTACTGATTTACACAATCTTCATTCCCTTAAGGTTCTTGAGAATCTGATTATCAAGTTCTACGCCTTGGGCAGAAAGGATTTCCAGTTCCTTGGCAAAGCCCTTTATCTTGGCCTTGAATTCTTCGGGAGTAATCTCTACGTATTCCACCTTGATATCAAAGTATTGGCCTGCGCTCAGGCTGTAGCCCTTTTCCCTGATATCCTTGTAAGTCACGGCAACAGAGAAATCTTCCACCGTCTTCTTTTTACGGAAGGTGGTCACAATCTTCTCGATTTCTTCGGGGCGTAAACGACGCTTTTGGTTGTTGCCTTCCTTGTATTCTTCACCAAGTTTGCTGGCGTCAATCAAAATCACCTTGTCGGAATCTTTCTTGGGCGATTTGTCGAAGAACAGTACAGAAACGTTGGTTCCGGTGTTCGCAAACACGTTACTCGGCATGCTGACCACGCCACTAACGATATGCTTATCGGTAATGTATTCCAAAATTTTCTTTTCGACACCGGACTTGCTTGTAATAAAGCCCGTAGGGATAACGATTGCCCCCTTGCCTTCGGCCTTGATGGAGTTAATCACATGCTGGATAAAGCAGGTGTAAATGGCCATCTTGGGCTTGTTGGGGTCAACCTTCTTTACCTTGTTGGGGATACCGGCCCAAAAGCGGACACTGTCTGCCGCCAGGGTGTCGGAATACTCAGGGAAATCAAGCTTGAACGGAGGATTGCTTACCACAAAGTCAAACTTCTTGAGGCTTCCATCTTTTTCTACATGGGCGGGTTCCAAAAGTGTGTTCCCCTGCACCACATTAGGCAAACTGCCTACCAGATTGTTCAAGATTAAATTCAGTCGCAGCATTTCGCTGGACTTGTCAGAAATATCCTGGCTGTAAATGGAGCAGCGGTCCTCGCCCACCTGGTGCGCAAGCGCCATAAGGAGCGTGCCGGTACCAGCACTGGGGTCGTAACAGGTTGCGCCCTTGTATTCGGTTTCGGGATCCACCAAAAGTTGAGCCATCACCTGGGCAATTGCTCGAGGAGTAAAGTATTCCGCATACTTACCGCCACCGGCATTGTTGTAATCCTTAATCAGGTATTCAAAAATGCCGCTGAAAAAGTCATACTTTTCATTGAAAACTTCTTCAAAATTAAATTCCGCGATGTTCTTCACCAACGCCTTGGCAAAATCATCACGTTTACCGATGTCAGTAACATAAGGCGTAACAGCGGCAAAGATATTCACCTTCGCCTTGCCCGAGGTCACAACCGAAAACTGGTCCTGGTTATAGGTCGCAATATCTACCAAGGTGGAATCCAGCAACGCAGAGAAATCGCCTTGAGTCGAAGCATTGTATAAATGACTCAAGGTCTGATGCGGCTTGATTAAGGGAATGCCACCGCCCATGTAAGAGAACAAATCCTCGACTTCTTCGTCGGTAAAGGTGTCGTATTCAACATCCCACTTTTCCGCCTTGCTCAAGCGCTTCTTGTAAGGAGTCTTTTGGTTCTTGGCTTCAAAGGCAAACTTGTCGTTAAAGAACTTGTAAAGGAAAATCTCTGTGATAATCTTGTATTCGTTGCCGCCATTCGCAAGGCCATACGCACCAGTCGTACTTTTAAGGGAATCAATAAGGGCTATGGTTTTGGCTTTGAGATCTTCGGTGTTCATTTACACTCCATAACTATTATACTGGTTGATGTATTCATTAGAAATCAGGTTGCTAATGAATTTGCGGTCATCAAGACTTGCAGTCAAATCAAGGTCCATGAACTTGTGGCTCACGCAGCCCAAAATATCCTTGCGGAGTTTGTCCTCGTTTTCCACAATTCCCGGATTCTTTTCAAACAGGTCGTCGGCAGAGTCCTTGATTTCAATAAGGCTTTTCTGAATTTCGAATTCTTCCTTAGAAAGCAAGGGTCTTTCCTTCTTTTCACCCTCAGCCCGTTTCGCATTTTCTTCTACAATTCGCTTGTGGATGCGGGCAAATTTCTCATCATCCTTGTAATGGGACTTTAGCGCGCGATTCTTGCGATTGATTTCCTTGATTTTGGACATTACGTCTTTCAAGTAAAAAATGCTGCCTTCGGCTTCGGTTTTGTCTTTAGGAATATAGCCGTGTTCCCTGAAATACTTTCTGAATTGTTCAATAAGGTTGACAAACTTGTCTTCTTTCTTATCGAAGTTGGCGTCAAATTCGGCACGGACCTTTTCGGCTTCTTCCCTAAGGCTATTAATGATAATCTTGAGTTCTTCTGAAATGCCCTTGCGGAATTCAAAATCGAGACTATCAAGAATCGTATTGATTATGCCCGACACATCTTCGCTATGGTCGTTGCCTTCCTTGAAGTTAATAGCAGCAATGCGGCGTTCCACTTCACGCAGCAAAACAGGAATACCACCGGGCAGCATGTTCTTATACTTGTCCTGCAGTTCAACGTTCCCGCTGGAACGGATTCTGTTGCCCAGGCCTTTTGCGTCTTCAAGAATTTTACGAAGATGGTAGAGTGGTTCCTTGTCTTCAATTCCATCAATGACTTCGCGGAATTCCTCGTAATTCTCGGTAGGGAAATTCCACAAGAAATCCGTCAATTCCTTAATCTGCTGCTTGACTTCTTCGGGATTTTCAATAATCACCTGGCCCGGGTCAGCGGAAAGTTCCAAGCCAGAATCTTCCGTAGTCTTGTTCAGTTCCCGCAGGTAACGGTCGTTGGTGGCATCAAAGTTTTCCTTGATGTCAACAAAGTCCACCACATAGCCGTATTTGAAATCTTTGTATGGACGATTGACACGAGTCAACGCCTGCAGCAAATCATGGCCATCGAGTTTGCGGCCAAGATACAACTTTTTCAAGCGGTTTGCGTCAAAACCCGTAAGCAACATTTTATTGACAATCAAAAAGTCCGTCGTCATGTTCTTCTTGTAGTCAACAATGTATTCCTTGCGTTCCTTCTTGTCTCCTTCATCATGGAGAATCAGGGACGCTTTCAACGGTTTTTCAAAGAAAGAAGCGTTGTAATGCATCAGCTTTTCTGCCGCCATATTTGCGACTTCTTCTCTCTTTTTCTCAATGACGCTTAATGCAAAATCGTAGCGTTCGTTCCACAACTCAAAAAGTTTGCGGGCCTGGTCGTTGGTTTTGCAAACTATCATGGCACCAATAGACTTGTCGTCACATTCAACGCGGAAAGAGGTAAAATCATCAATGATATAATCCAGCAAGGCGTTCAAATACTTAGGATGCTCAATGATTTTATCCTTATCGATATCGCTCTTTTTGACTTGAATCTGGTTTGTCGAATTGTTTTCAAGTTCATCAAGGATCCCCTGCAAAGTTTCTTTGTAGTGGGTTTCAATGGGTTCACGCATCAACTTAAGCGTGTAACCGTCCGCAATTGACTTGTCGTAATAGTAGGTGTGAATGTAATCGCCAAACACGCGCCAAGATTCACGTTCTTCACGAAGCAACGGAGTGCCCGTAAGGGCGAGCTTTATTGCATGTTTGTCGGCACTCAAAAGGTTTGCAAGGAAAGCACCTTCGGGATTGTAGCCTCGGTGAGCCTCGTCAATAAAGAATATTCGTTGCAGGTTTGTGTTGTAGCCCGCAGAAATATCTACCGGGGCCTTGTCTTCGGCAAATTTCTGGATATTCACCACGGTGATTTCCAGCCTACCATCGGCACTTTTTACCAGCTGCGTATTCTTGATATCTGCCATGAGTTGTGCGCGGTCTTCTACAGTCTGCACAACAAGTCCACGAGCGGCAAACTCGTCGCAAGCCTGTTCCATCAAGTCAATTCTATCCACGATGAAATAGAACTTGGCGGGAATAGACTTCTTCGCAAAATAGTCGGTGAGGCTCTTTACGGAGTAATAAGCTAAAGCCGTCTTGCCGGAACCCTGCGTATGCCAAATAATTCCGCTCTTTACGCCTCCATCCAATTTTTTACGGATGGCAAAAGAAGCGAAAAGTTGCTGGTAACGCATTACATGTTTTTCAAGCGTTTTAATCTTTTCGCCGTCGTCTTTTTCGACAGTCTTTTCTACATAGGCAAAACCATAACGAAGCAGGAACAAGAAACGTTCCTTGCTCAGCAACGAAGTCAGAATGCGGTTCGTGGGAGTAGTCACCTTGCAATTCGTAGCATACTCCGGATGGCATTTGAGGGAAAGACAATTTCTGTGCTTAAGAATCAGTTTTTCTGCATCTTCCGAAACTTCCCGATACGGATACTTGGGGCCGAACTTTTCGTCTTCTTCGCGGAACACATTGAAAAACGCTTTTTGCTTACCAATGCAGGCGTAGAACGCTCCCTGAACAGGAACACGATTCGCATTGTCGTATTCTTGATTGTTGCTGAAAATCATCAGCTGAGTGATGTTCAGAAAACGCCTAAAACTTTTGTTGGGCAAACGCTTCTGGTTTGTGCGGCTTTGCTCTGCAACAATGCCTTCTGCATTATTCGGCTTTTTCACTTCGATAAAAGCCAAAGGCAACCCGTTCACAAAGCACGTAATATCAGGGCGGAAACTATCACCCGTCTCCTGATTCTCGCAAGGAAGTTCCGTCGTCACGAGCCAGCTATTGTTCTCCGGATTTTCGAAATCAATCAGCTTGATTCCAGAATTCGAAGAGAGAACCTGGTAAAACTCACGACCAAGATCGTCGCTGCCAAGCTTGCTCAACGCAAACTTCGCAAATATTTGAAGATCGTGGAGCTTTTGCTCCGGATTTAAACGAACAAGGGCTTTAAGGAATTCATCGGTAAGAACGTTGTTGTTCTTGTCGAGCCTGCCTACCGGAGTTTCTTCGCCGCATTCAGCAAAATAGGTGTAACCCAAACGGCACAGATGAAGTGCCGCCGGGACCTGAACTCTAGTACATTCGTTAAAACCAGCCATAATCAATAATCATTCAATTCAAAAAACCGATTTGCCCAAGAGGGCAAACCTTATGTACGGTAATATAATTTAAAATCATGTTTGGCAAGTCTATTTTTCTTAGAAATGAAGCATTTGAGAGAGAAAACTCTTCTCTGGCATTAAAAATCGTTCGCCGACGGCGAGCGATTTTTTGCAGTCGGGGCGTTGCGGGGGTGTCCCCGCAGAAGGGGTAGCGTATGCCACAGGGAGATCCCCGCCTGCGCGGGGATGACATGGGGCAGAAGCCAGGGGGACCCCTCCCCCTTCAAAATATCATCCAGACCTCGACAAATGATTCACGACCACGAATTGTTCGGAAAATGAGCACCAGTCTCAAAAATGTCAAAAACGTGAATTGTCATAATCTGACACTCGCCGTATGTATATTTACACCAGCGAGGAATTATGCTGATGACTATTCTCATTGTTTTCGGGCTTTTGGCCCTTCTGGGCGCAGGCGATACGGATGACGTATGCGCCATCACGCTGCTGGTGATAATCATGCCTTTCCTGTTTATAGCGGGAACGGTGGCATCGTTCGCTTTCTGCGGGGGATAAAAAAATTCCCCGGACGTGCCGGGGATGCCTTATATAAACTTCCGAATTGCAGTAAAATTACTGGATGCGGATATTCACGCGGCGGTATTCTTCCTTGGTATCGAACTTGAACTTCTTGAACATGCGCTTGCCGTACCACTTGGCGGTAATCTTGGAAGCCGGGATGTACTTCGCGATTTCGGCCTTGACGTTTTCGGCGCGGCGCTGGGAGAGTTCGTCGTTGTATGCCACGGAGCCCAAGTCGCAGGTGTAGCCTTCGACGAGGAAGGTTGCTTCCTGGTTGGTCTGAGCATACTTCGGAGCAAGTTCGGCGATAATGGCACGGCCTTCGCTGCTGAGTTCTGCACTGGCGAGTTCAAAGAGGGCACTCACGTTCGGGAACATAATCGAGGTGGCTTGGCCTTTTTCGACTTTTTCGAAAGCATCCTTGATAAAAGCTTCAACTTCGGCACGGGTGGTCAGGAATACCGGGGAATTGTTCTTGATGGCGGCGTACTTGGAGAAATCAAACGGGGCCGGCTGTTCCTGTTCCGGTGCCGGTTCTTCGACCTTGGCGGGTTCTGCCTGCTTGATCGGAGCGGGCTTGTCTTCTTTCTTGTCACCGCAGGCTACAAGGACTGCGAAACTGATAGCTATCGGAAGAATACGACCGATTGTTTTTACCAAACTCATTATTATAACCTCCGAGTTGAATGGTATATGCGTTTAACGCAAATCTGTTGAATTGCTTTTTTAATATAAGTAAAAAAAATAAATAAGGAAAATTTTTTTGTTTTTTGTCCAAAAAAACTTGTCTTTATGCGACTAGTTTTGTATGAAACACCTTATTTTAACTTCCATTCAAGGGTTTGCCCGGCGGCAAGCGGCACAACTCCGTTCACGACGGCGGGGACATTCCACTTCTCACGTACAACCTCAATTTTTTTCGTCGTTCGAGGAATGTTGTAAAAATCGGCGCCGAAACCAGCGATGAAGTCCGGCAATTTGTCTAAAGCGCCTGCGCGGTCGAATTCCTGCACCAAAAGCGGGATGGCAACGGGTGCACTATAGACGCCAGCAGCTCCGCAAGGGCATTCCTTTTTGCCTTGCTGGTGCGGGGCGGAATCTGTCCCGAGGAAAAATTTGGGGTTCCCGCTGAAAGCAGCTTCCCGGATGGCCTTGCGGTCTTCGGGGCGCTTGGGGAGCGGCTTGCAAAAATGGTGCGGGCGGAGAGCATCACCGACGATATCGTCCAAAGTCATCATCAGGTGGTGCACGGTAAATGTGGCGGCGACGTTTGCGGGGAGCCTCTTCACGGCTTCGACGGACTTTGCACTGCTCAGATGTTCAAAAACAATGCGGAGTTTCGGGAATTTCGCGGCAAGTGTTTCGACACGCTTGATAAAGGCGGGCTCGCGATCGAGGCAGAATTCGCCGGGTTCCTCGCCGTGGACGCATAGCACGAGACCTAGTTTTTCCATCATACTGACGACGGGGAAAACGGCCTCGAAGTCACTGATGCCGTCCGCACTGTTCGTCGTGACGCCCGCTGGGTAGTATTTACCGGCGACAACACCGACATCCATCATGTCCTTCAAGTCCTGTTCCGTGTAGTTCGGGTTCAGCTTGAACGTCATGAGCGGTTCAAAGTCGGGGCGCACAGCTGCTGCTGCTTCGAGAATCTGCTTCTTGTAATCCGCAATCGCCTTGGCGCTTGTCATGGCGGGGACGGTATTCGGCATAATGATGGCGCGGCCAAACTGGCTTGCCAAATCGCGGACATAGCCGGGCATGAGTTCGCCCTGGCGCAAATGGGCATGAAAATCGTCTGGTAAAGGGAGAAACATATTTTAAAAGCCGGGGTTAGAAGTAATTCGAATTGGCTTGGAGGTCGCGGAACTGGTCCTTCGAAATTTCGTTATCCGAATGGAGCCAGTAATCAAAGGAGTGCGGCTCAGTAAGCTTCTTGTCGTTGAGGAAAACGAGGTTGCAGTCAAGTTCCTTCGCTATCATGAGGTCGTGAGTCACGATGATGATGGACGTCTTGAACATGGTTCTCATGTTGTCAATCAGCGGTAACAAGTTTCGGCGGTTGTAGTTGTCGAGACCGGCGGTCGGTTCGTCCATCAAGAGGAGTTTCGGGTCCATGGCCCACGACCTTGCGATGGCAACGCGCTTTTGCATACCCACGCTCAACTGGTGCGGGAACATCGTCGCGAAGTTGCGGACGCGCATCAAGTCCATGGCCATGTTGACTTTTTTCTGGATTTCCGCTTCGGTTCCGACTCTATGGTAGCGGAGCGGAAGCGCGATGTTGTCAATCACCCTCAAATTCGAGATGAGAGCTGCGTTCTGGAGCACGTACCCGACTTGCCGTTTGGCGACTTCAAGTGCAGTGAGGCGTTCTGCGGGGATGTATTCGCCGAAATAGTAAATATGGCCCTTGAGCGGGCGGGCAAGCCCAGCAATCAAGCGAAGAATGGCACTTTTTCCCTTGCCAGACGGCCCCCCGATGCAAATCGTTTCGCCCAGTTTCAACGTCAAGTTTGCACCGGCGATAAGCGGCCTATCTTCGTTGTTTTGGCTTGCCTTTATATTTTCAAAATAGTTTACGGCTCTTGGGACCGAAAACGGCGTTCCCGAAAGTTCGCTTGTCGAAAGATAGACATCCTCAAGTCTCAACGCTTCGTCTAACATGGTGCCGCCTTAAATCATCATCGAGAGGTTTTGCATGTAACTGATAAGGTAGAATGCCGAAAGCACGACGTCAGCAAGAACAACATAGAGGAAAGACGTAATGACGGAACGGGATGTCGCTTTGGGAACCTGGCGGATATCCCTCTGGATGTTGAGAGCCTGGTAGCAAGCGTTTGTCGTAATGATGATGCCAAAGACCAGCGGTTTCACGATAGCAAAGACAAAATCCGGGAGAGTGAGTGCTTTTAAAATTTCAGCGGAGAGGTAGCTCCAGGTGATTTGCACGTTGGGAGCGTTTCCTGTAATGAATATGATTCCCTTAGTGACGAGGAATCCGGCTCCGATAGCGCTTGAACTGAAGATGATGTTCATGATGATGGTCGCAATCGTTCCACCGATAACGCTAGGCATGACAAGGTAACGAATCGGGTTGATGCCCATGGTCGCAAGAGCATCGACTTCGGAATTGATGACCATGCCGCCGATGTACGTGGTGAGCGAGGAACCTGTACGCCCTGCAATGAGGAATGCCGTGAGGATAGGCCCCAATTCGCGGATAAGGGCAACCACCATGAGGTTCCCGACAAAGTCCGACATGCCCATCTTGCCCGTGAGGGAAATGACTTCGATGATGGTGACGGTCCCGAACAATGTGGCGACAGTGAACAAGGGCGGGAATATTTCGATACCCGTAAAGAACGTCTGCAATATAATGTTTCTGGAATCGTTCCTGAAATTGTGGTTACTAGCAAAGAGCGAAGCAATTGTACGGAAGAACAGGGCGAACAATTGCCCCATCTTTCGTTTCAGGATAAAGATGCCAAGCGAGTGGAAAATCCGCCCGATCGGAGTCATCTTTTGCCAATTCTTAAGTCGCTTCTCTTCCATCGCTGTGTATTGCTTCCAGAATTTCCGTCCAAAGTTCGTCAAGTCCAAATTTTTTCAGCGAACTTACGCAGAGAGGCTTATGGTCCAGTTCCAAACGTTGCTGGATATCCTTGAGCCCTTTGGCAAGTTCGGATTGGTTCGCCTTGTCACGCTTGCTAGCGACAATCAGAACGGGGCAACCCGTAGCGCGGATGCTTTCGACAGTTTCAATATCGATAGGCGTTCCTCCGTGGCGGATATCTACGAGGTAGATGAGCCCCTTGAGGTCCTTGCACTTTTCGACGTATTCACGAATAAAGTCGGACATCTGGTCGCGCTTTGCATTGTTGACCTTGGCAAACCCTACACCTGGTAAATCTACAAGAAAAAATTCATCATTGACTTTGAAAAAATTTATTTCACGTGTTTTTCCGGGGGTAGAACTCACCTTTACGAGTTTTTTCTGGCCCATGAGCGCGTTCATGAGGGAAGATTTGCCCACGTTGGAGCGTCCGAGGAATGCAATTTGCGGCAGGCGTTCTTCGGGGAGGCCCTTGAGGTTCACCGCAGCCTTGACGAATTTTGCCGAACGGATGGTGTAACCGCCCACTTCGACAGGAGCCTGGTGGATATTTTCTTTTGTACTCATAGCGAGACTCTCCCTTCGAAAGCGCGAAGCATGGTGACTTCGTCGATGAACTCCAGGTCGCTGCCCATCGGGATTCCGCGGGCAAGGCGGGTGCGCTTGACATTCACGCCATCAAGCATGCGGTCAATCATGAGGGCCGTGCTGTCGGCTTCGGGGCTAGAGCCCAAGGCAAGGACGAGTTCCTCGATGTTTTCTTGCTTGATGCGTTCTACGAGTTGCGGCAAATGGAGCGCTTCGGGACCAATGCCATCAAGCGGCGAGATAACCCCACCGAGGACAAAATAAAGACCCTTGTGGACACTGGACCGTTCGAACGGCAAAATGTCGGAATTCTTTTCGACGACGCAAATGGACTTGGCGCCTTCGCGGGCCCTGCATGTAGGGCATATTTCTTCGTCGGTGAATGCATGGCAGCGCGGACACGGGTGGACTTTTTCGGCGGCCTGCATCAAACTGTCGGCAAAACGTTCCACGTCGCCCCTGTTGCGCGAAAGCATGTGATAAGCGAGACGGCGTGCCGTTTTCAAGCCTATCCCCGGCAGGGAGGCGAATTCAGAAATCAAGTTTTCCAGACTTTGCGGTTCGATATTCATAAGGTGAGGCCTAGTGCACCTCGGGTGCGGTTTGTGTGTCCAAATGGGCGTAGAGCATAATCGTCAGCCATTCCTGGATATGCTTCATGCCGACCCAGACAATTGCGCCTTTGACGCTTTCAATCGCGGGCTTGGTCCGTATGTCGGAATTGACGAACTGTAAAAGGTTTGCCGAGATGTCGGGGTGCTTGTCGAACTTGTCGCAAAGGACTTCGAGTGACGGGCGGGTGCGCAGGAGCTTGATAATCTCGAGGATTGCGGCCGAAGTGGCGTCAATCTTTTGACCCGTTACGATTTCAGGTTTCGCAAAATAGAATCCCTGGAAGTAGTCGTAACCCGCCTTTTCGCAAAGTCTGTACGTTGCATCGTCTTCAACTTTTTCGGCGAGCAGCTTGATGTTTCTTTCTTTGAAAAACTGCGCAGCCTTTATCATCGCCTCGGGCGTGTTATCGACCAAATCCATCTTGACGTAGGAGACGTATTGGAACAGCGGTTCAAAACGGTTGACGAACTCGTCGCTCATGATAAAGTCGTCAAGCGCAAGTTCGAAACCGAGGGACTTATGGCGTTGAATCGCGCGAATGAGATTCTCATCTACAGGAACATCTTCGAGAATCTCGAGGACAAAACGGTCCGGATTCAAAAGTCCGAACAAGTTGTCGAGAAGAATCTCGCGGCTGCAGTTGATAAACGCTTTGCTTTCGCCGACAAGGCGTGTGAGCCCGATGCTGTTCAATATGTTCTCTAGCACCTGGGCCGTCGCCTGCAAGTCGCTTGCGATAATAGCCGTATCGCTGCTCGGCGAATCGCGGAACAGCAGTTCGTACGCGAAGGTATTTCCATCGTGGTCGAAAATCGGTTGGCGAGCCAAGTAAGCGAGAGAATGCATGGTTTAGACGAGGGACGAAAGACTAAAGACGAGAGAATTGTTTTTCAAGAATTTTAGAGCTTCGCTGATTGTAAATTAGATGAAACAACGGACAGAGAGACGAAAAAAATAGGTGTGATTTTATCGCAAAACAGTGCGAAGTACGACTATAAAATCTTTCGTCTCTCGTCTGTAGCCCGCCGTGGCGGGCGTTCTTTCGTCTAAATGCGTGCGCTTTCGATGCCGAACAGGAGGATGCTTCTTGCTCCGATATCCCAGAGCTTGTCCATGATGGCGTTGGCTTCTTCGCGGGGCACCATGGCCTTCACGGAATACCATTCGCGACCGTGGAGCTTCGTCACCGTCGGGGCGTCGAGACCCGGTGTCATTTCGCATGCCTTTGCCAACAGTTCAGAGGGGCAGTCGTACTCAATCATCATGTACGTCTGCGCGACGAGCTTGCCCTGGATGCGGCGGATAAGCGTGTTGACTTCTTCGAGTTCGGTTTTTTGCGGGTTGCAGAAAATGGCGGCGTTAGAGCGGAACAGCGGTTCGCCGATAATGCGGAGCCCAGCCTGCTTGAGCGTCGTACCCGTTTCAACCACATCGACAATCGCGTTAGCCACACCGAGGCTCACCGAAATTTCGACGGCGCCTTCGAGCACCACGAAGTCCATCTTCTTCTTGTAGTAGCTTTCCACGATGTTCGGGAAACTAGTCGCAATTGTTGCGTCCTTCAGTTCTTCGAGAGACTGCACCGGACTTTCGTTCGGGACTGCAGCACAAAGTTTAGAACCGCCAAACGGCAAGTCCAGAACCTTCACAGCCGGGCTCTTGGCTTCGGCATTGAAGTCGATGCCCGTGATGCCAGCGTCGATGATGCCACGGCCCACGTACATCGGGATGTCGCTCGGACGCAAAAAGAAGAATTCGATACCGTTCTTCGTATCGATTTGGGTCAAAGTCTTGTAGGGCTTCGAAGCCTTGTAACCGCAGGCCTTGAGGAGTTCCTGCGTGGGTTCAAAGAGCATGCCTTTGTTGGGGAGTGCTACCTTAATCATAGTTTCGCATAGACCTCTTCAAGGGTGAGACCTTTTTCTGCCATCATGACAGCAACGTAATAAAGCACCTGGGAAAGTTCGAGGCACTGGGCGTCACGCGATTCAAAACGGGCGGCCATCCAGCTTTCGGCAGCTTCTTCGACAAGCTTCTTGCCGATGCCATGCGGACCCTTCTTGAAAAGTTCCGTGGTGCCCTTGCCTTCCGGCATTTCCTTCTTGCGCTGGCAAGCCAGTGCGTACATTTCTTCAAACGTCATTTTTGACCTCTTTAGTTTTACACCGCCAAAGATAAAAATTTAGGAGCTGCTTGTACCGACGCATTCTGTGAAAATGATGGGAAATTCGTTGATTTGTCATGCCCTACCATTGACCGTGCATGTTCTTTCTGCAAAATGTCATGCCCCACTATTGACCGTGCATATTCTTTCTGCAAAATGTCATGCCCTACTTGATAGGGCATCTCCTTTTTGACGAATTTATATTTATATTCATTATATGAGTTGGTCTAAGTTTTCGCATGTTCCTTTGGCGGGTCTGTTCGTGGCTTGCGCGTTCTCTGCGTCTGTGGCGTGGGCCAACCCTGCTGTTGCCGCGAAACTGGAACCATCCGTTTCTTCGAAAAACTACAAGATGGAGAAACTCGTATTCTCCGATAAATTGATTCGTTCTGCAGCTCCCGACGGAATGTCGAAAATCCGTTCCAACAACGATGCCGAAGTCTATTCCTCGGGCGAGCGCTATTTTCCGGTGATGCTTGTAGAAACTGCAGACTTCAAGGCGCTTGATTCTGCGTTTATGTTCCGGTTGTTCAACGAAGAAGGCTTCAAGGAAAATAGCGTTTACGGCAGCGTTCGCGATTACTATATCGAAAGTTCCGGTGGAAAATTCAAACCGACATTTGACATTTATCCGGTGAAGTTGTCTCAAAACTTTAGCAATTACAATAGTGAAAGTAAGTTTATTTTGTCTTCGATAGATGTAATGGTGGAACGTGCGGATTTTAAAGCCCGCGCAAGCAAGTACGAAAAAGTCATTCCGTTTGTCATACTGCATCCCACTTCAAAGGAACAGGCGAGCAAGATTAATAGCGGTTTTTTCAACCACATGTATAGCTTGCAATATAGCGCAGGAAAAATTTATTCAAAAAATGGCTACAGCTTTAACAATTACGCTTTTGTCTCGCAGAAGGCCGAAAATAAACCGAACGCGACAAGTACAAAAGACGTTGCCATGCTTGGCGCGTTTATTCACGAGTTTAGCCATGTGATAGGCCTTGTGGATTTGTACAGCGCCGACGCGAATGGCTATGCAACAATTGGGCCTTTACCTTTTGACGTGATGGCGCTTGGGCTGCGCAACGGAAATGGTGGATACCCGCCAACATTTTCAGCATTCGAACGCGAAGCGATGGGTTGGCTCAAGCCGACAGAACTTGCAAATACCGACAGCGTCTATGAATTGAAAAATCTTTCTGAAATGCAGGCTTACGCCGTATCGAATCCGAATAACAAGAACGAATATTTTATTATTGAGTACCGCCCTGCAGTAGGGTTTGATTCTAAATTGGGAAGTTCGTCTTACAGCGGCAAGCAAGGCAAGAACGGCGTCCTGATTTGGTACATCGATTACGATGCACGTGCATTTGCTAGCAATGATCCCAATAGTAATCAGAGCCACCAGCGTGTCGAAGTGAAAACGGTACTAAGCAAAAATCAGGAATCCTTTACTGGTTTTGAATTTGTCAATAATATAGACAAGGCTGCGATACAAGGTATTTACAACATCGTCTTTGACGGAAACGACCGTGTGTGCTTTACGGTCAACCGTTCCAAGTCACTTGACAAGTGCCCTGAAAATAAGGTTGTGTCAAGTTCGTCTGCGGATTTGCCTCATTCGTCAAGTTCCGTTGCAAAATCGAGCTCTTCGGCGGTTGCCCCGAAGTCTTCGGCAGCCGCGACTTCGTCCAGTTCGAAGGCCACAGATTTCGCCAATTTGCCGAAAGCGGCGCACAACGTGCATCTGCATGTATCCCACGAAAAATTAGCTGTCGAAGTCCCTGTAACGGGCCAAAAGACGCTCCGTTTTTACGATGCGCTCGGCAATGCTGTTGGTACGTACATGTTTGAAGAAACTTTTGCCTCTTTTGACGTTTCTGGACGAAATCGTTCCGTCTTTGCCGTACTTGATGTGGATGGAAGGCGATTGCTGACAAAACGCATCCAGTTTCGTTGAAAATTTTCTGCATTAAAATACAGTTAATTATATTTTTAATAAATTGATTGTACGGAGTTGCATTTGCAAGATGAGGTCTCGGATGAAAAAGATTTATTTGCTGGGGATGGGCGCAATTGCGTTTGCCTTGTTTGGTTGCGCACTCGGAAAGGGCGATAGCGTATCCAACGAAAAAAACTTTAAAGGAAAGACGGGTATCATTGGCGTGTTCCGCCAGCCGGCATATTATTGCGGAGAAGGAATCCCGCACACGATGACTCTTGGCGGCAAGTCCATTATCGTAAAGCCAGCCTTTAGCACTGAGCAAGAAAACGTGTTCTTTAGCGAGATGCAGCCGGGGGTTGCCACGCTTACCGAATATAAATACAGCTGCCGTGATAACGAAAACACGATGTCACTCGATACGACGGGTTCTGGCAACGAACGCTTCCCCACATCGGTTGTAATTCCAGACAAAGGTTTCTGTAAAGTCGTGATTTCGTTCTTGGAGGGCGATACGCTGTTTACTTATAACGGAGATATCCTGAGTGAACAATTTGCAAAAGCTGAAGTTGCCGTGAATACCGACAGCATTCCGTTCTGCGAAATTCGCGACAACAAAGGGCAAACCGTCTCGATGGCCAACCGCGATTCTATCTTAGATGCAAAATTCGACGCCGCCGTGAAAGATGCATCCGAAGCACTCGAAGAAGAAAAATTCACTGTCGTGACGCTTGACGATTATAGCGACAAGGTGACGTGGAATGCGGACAAGACGCAGCTTCTTGTGGTGACGCTGACGTCCGATCCTGATTTTTACAAGGATGGCGAAACAGTCAAGTCCGATAGCGTCGTGTGGGTTGTGAACGAAAAGGAACTCCTTATGTGGTTCCAGGATCACAAGGAAGGCGTAATCAACTGGGACTTGAGATTCAAGCAGCTGTTTGGCGAACCGAGAACATCTCCGGCAACTCATATGGCTTTCTTGTGGGTGAGCCCGAACGACTTGATGCGACCGGCTTATGTCCCGGACGTGAAGGCTTACGACATGCGCACAGGATTCGAAGGCAATGACGCCGACAACACCGATCGCATGATGTGGTTCAAGAACTGGTTTGACGCCCACGCCAAAAATATTTACACAGGTCCAAACGCCCGTCCGTGGACTCGCTTAGGTTATACGTACGACTGGGGCAGCAAGACGGACAAGTACGGACTCACGGAATACATCATCGTGCCAGGCGCCAACATGGAAGTCCGCTTTACGCGAAACCTGCAGTTTGTCGCCAACTGGATGAAGGATAGGAAATAGTTAGGAGTAACTAGTTCTAAGTTACTAGTTACTAGATGGGTTTCTGGCGGTGTCCTGACTCACGCTTGTCTTCCCCGACTTAATCCGGAATCACCTTTTTACAGTTACTCGCCAAAGTTTTTGGCGGGCTTCTTTGTACTTGCGCTCAAAAGCTGTTTCCGGTGCGCTTGGTTCAAACGACTCGCAAGTGATTTGCTTATTTGTCATTTCCGCCGCCGCACATTCACTTAAAACAATCTTCGCGGCTTCTGCAAATTCGCGGGCGTAAATTTCCCAGTTCGTTCGGAGTTCTGTCACGCCGCCTAATGCAAGCAGCGTCGGAAAAATCGGGTGCATGTGGAATCGTCTCGTCGCTTCGCTCTGCTTCGGCCACGGGTTCGGATAATACACGGCGTGGTACGGAATTGTCCATTCCCCGGATTTGACACGGTCTAGCGCGAGCCTCCAAAAGTCCAAGAGTTCTGCACGAATCCAGAATGCATTTCGCGGAACGTCTTCGCCCGCCGTTTGTACTGGATTCCCGGCCTTGTTGAGGCGGGCAAAGGACTTGTCAATCCCGATGACGGGATTGTTCGGGAAACGTCGGGCGATATGAATCGTGCTTTCGCCCGTACCGCACCCGGAATCTAGAATTACATCGACCGGCACGGTTTCTGCGCTTGTCACCCCGGCCACCGTTCCAGGGGCAGTTTCGCTCGTTCCATTTGTCACCCCGGACACCGTTCCAAGGGCAGCTTCACACATTCCACTTGTCACCCCGGACACCGTTCCGGGGTCACCATTTCCTGCAGCGGTCATAGACTCTGTGACATTCCTCGTCCCGCGATCCGCATAGAACTTCTTTACAAACGCTTCTGCTTCGGCAAACGCTTCTCGCGTATGCTCCGCGATGGGACGCAAAAAAGTTGTCCGCGCATATTTGCGGACAACTTTTTCAAGATCTTTATGTAGAGACTCTTGATTCGATGTGACTGAATTCGCACCGGCCATTATTGCTGTTGCTGCGTCCAAATGTCCAGCAGGTTCTTGCCGATGAATTTGAGGTTGTCGAAGTGGAGTTCCACATTGTCATGGAATACGAGAGCAAGCGTGGTTATGCTCTTGCGGTCTGCCTCGTACGGTAAAATATCGGTCAGAGCTAACTTGTATGTTTTCTTTTTCTCTGAAAGTTCAATGGGGAATTTCCCAGCCGTATATACAGGAATTGGCGATGACGTGTCCGTAACTTTGCGGTTGTCGTCGGAAATCTGAATTTCTCCAGATCCCTTGCCCCATGCGTCAAAAGCGATGGAATCAACGGAACTCAAATCGTAGCTCCACCCGATGTTGCCGATATTCATTCCAAAACAAACCCACTGTTGCTTATAAAGCGCCGTGTCTGGGAAACCGACGGTAAAATGAACTTCCTTGCCTCCATTACCGTCGTCTTGAATCAGTGCGAGGAATGGATTCAACGCGGTTTGAGGCGTTAGTTCTGGAGTTATATTGAAGAACATGAAGTTCGGGTTCGATGTCAGCGACCACATGCCGCCATATCCGCCGATGGTGTATTCCGACGCGAGAAGGTTATGGTTGTCGCCGTCTTCGAAGTCTTCGACGAGAAGCGTCATGTTTTTCTGGACGGTATCCTTCTTAGTCGTATCTTTCGGTTGTGTTTTCGGCTTGAGCGTGGTGAGCGAATCGCCTGCGGCGACCTTGATGGGAACATCCAACGTGTCGTGCTTGGTACCGTTCGGTATGAACACCATGTCCAGTTTGCCTGCCGGAAGACCGAAAACTTCGAACTTGCCATTGATGATGGCTGCGGAGTGGTCTAGACCGCGGAACTTGACAAAGCCGCTCATGTTCTTTTCGTTTACGCTAATGGAATCCTTAATGAAGTCGGATACGTTGCCACCGATATAGACGGCCCTTTGCAAAGTCTGCTTGCCCAGGTCGAGGTCTTTCACCTCGTGGACATTGACAGGTAACTGGAGTGCCGTTCCGTTGAGGCTTGCTTCCATCGTGTAATTGCCAATAGCGACATTTTCGATGGTGACAACACCCTCGTCGTTGGCAGTAGCGATGTAACCCTGCCCATCGAGACTTGCCTGTTCCACAAGTTTTACGCGGGCATTGGCTGCAGGTGCGTCCGCGATAAGGATTTGTGCCGTGATAGCGTTACCCGCTTCGGTACCGCTCGGACCGCCGCCAGCGACTTCAGTACCACAAGCGCACAGCGAAAACCCGATTGCAAGCGGGGCAATCAGTGCAAGTATGCGTCTGGTTCTGTTCTGCTTCACGTCCATATCCTTAATATATATTTTCTTTTTGAAAATCATTTTCCACCTCCGTTGTTTTCGGGCGAGGTAGGACCAGTTGCCGGGTCAGCCACCTTGTCGGAGAGGGGGAACATTGCGATATTCAATGCATATACGCGATCGGCGCGTTCGCTTTTGCGTGCAAATTGCAGGAGCCCTCTGCGGAATTCCTCAATTTTGTGCTTGATTTCGGGCAGGTCGGATTCATCCGCGGTAAACACGACGCTCGAAATGTCACGCTCTTCAGGTTTATGGCGGTCCAGCGATTCCTGCGCAAGTTCCATCGTGTGCCTATGGAAACTGCGAACCGCGGAACTCTTGACTTCGCCGCCGGTACTGATAATCTGGTCGGTGATATTCCAACCGCCAGTGCCGTCGGGAACGACAAGTCCGAGTTGCTTTAAAATGCCAAGCGCATTGCGGGCGTCATCCTGCGAAATGGGCGGGTTCAAATGCTTGCCAAGGCCGGTGATGTCGCTGGTATCCTTCGTGATGCCGATAAGGGCGCGAAGCGCAGCGCAAGCCCAGCTACCAAAATAGGCCAGTTCCGGTTCCGAAAGCACGCGCGTTTCAAGCGAGCGGAGTTCCAAAAGCTTGTAGTAAAGCTCGGAAAGCGTCTGCTTCGCCTTGGTCTTGTTGAACCTGTAAAGAGTCTTGAAATATTCGGCACGACGGTCATCGAGACCGCAAATTCTGATGAACACCGGAAGCGTGCCCTCATTCAGGTGGCCTTCTTTCTGAAATACACGAACGAGCCAAGCCGGATCAACACCGGTTTTCTGGCCAAGATAACGATACGAAGTGAAAGGATTGTCTTTCTTGGTCTCGACAAACCAGTCCTTCAAGTATTCGCGGTATTCCAAATAGTCTAAAACTTCAGGCATACTATAAATTTACCATTGTTCAGCCCAAATGTTGAGAAATGCCGTTGAGAAAACGTTGTTTTTTGTTGCAAATTGTTCAACAACAGGCGAAAAATGCCTTTTTTACGCTAGATTTGGAACTTTTTGCCCCTCAATGAGTTACGACGTGATTGTCATCACCGTTTAGTCCGCCTTGCGAGCGTTCTATCATCTAAAAATTACCCTTCCAAGAACTTGAGCAATTCCGGCATCTTGTTGTGCGCGTCTTCCTTGCCAAGTTCGTAGAGTTCCGCGATTTTTTTCTTGTTCGTCTCGATTTGTGAAATCTTGATAAGGCGGCTCGGGCGGAAAATGAACACCTTGCCCTCGGATTCGAGCTTCGCAAGCTTGTCCAATGCTTGATTATAGCGGATGTGGCGCGTAGCAACCGCTTCCACGAACTTGGGATAATGGCGGAACGCCAGCTTGACGAGCGGGAGTCCTTTGTTCAATTTTTTGCGGTAACCAAGCGGGCGCGTAAGGATGACCACGGCGCGTTCAAATCCACCTTTGAACAACGGATCAAACGGGATGCTGTCGGCAATGCCTCCGTCTAGATATTTTTTACCGTGGATTTCGACAACCTTGCTCAAAATCGGGATACTTGCCGAAGCGCGGATGTAGTTCATCTCGTCTTCGTTCCGGTAATCCGTAATGCGTGGATACACAGCAAGGCCAGTTTCCACATCCGTCATGCAGACACGGAATTCCGTGTCTGCACATTCTTCAGTAAACTTATCAAAGTCGAAAGGGTCTAATTTGTACGGGATTTGCTTGTAGCAATAGTCAAAAGCGAAATAGTCACCCGTGAAAAGCAGATTCCTAAAGCTCATGTATCGAGGACTTTTGGAATGGATTGTGTCGATGCGGAAGTTACGGCCAACTTGGCCCGAAAGATAGCTGCATAAATGCGTAGCTCCAGCGGACGTTCCTGCGGCCCCGCCAAACTTGATTTCTTTGTCGGCAAGAATATCGAGAATACCGCCGGAATAAGCGCCGCGCAATCCTCCACCTTCAACAACCAGGGCCGTATTTTTGTACTTCATGAATCCATCCCTCCGAGCAAAATCCCGGAATCAATCGGTCCCCACACCCAGTAAAAATCTATATAAAAGGCAAAATGTTGTAAACTATTTTAAACTTATTTTTGTGTAATTTGTATTGACTGTATCCAGGCGTAATCCTTGGGATGTTCCACGAACTTTTCGGGATTCTGCGCATGGAACGCGATAAATTCTGCGGGAGTCATCCAGACAAAATCATCAACTTCGCCCGGTTGCGGCACGAGATTCGCAGCTTCGGCATCGGTAAGAATAATCTTGTACGTATCATAATACTCGTTGTCGAAATATGTCCCGTTGTTCAATACGTTTTCGTGGGTCGCTTCAAAAAGGTATTCGAGATCTTCGGGGCGCTTTGCGACACCCATCTCTTCGCGGAGTTCGCGAACAGCCGCATTTCGGCTATTATCGCCTGCGGTAATATGCCCCGCACAACTTGTATCGAGCAAATTCGGATTGTTTTCCTTAAGATGACTACGAAGCTGAAAGACGATTTTCCCGTGCGTGTCAAAAGCCCAAATGTGAACAGTACGGTGCCAAAGTCCCTTCGAGTGGACTTCCGTTCTGCCGCAAGAATACCCCGCTGGCGTTCCATCGCTATTCAAAATATCAATCTGTTCTTCAATCATAAGCCCTGACTTGTTTATCCACCGATTTGTTTGTAACTTACGGGAATGTGGAGTCGCCATGTGCCTATGCCGAACGATTTTCCGCGGGTCACGCGCTTCACACGGATTTCAAGGAAGATGGCCTCGTCACGCATAAACGAAATTTTCGACGGAGTTTTGACACCACTGAATACCTTATATTCTTCAATGACGAGTTTTTCGTCCTTGCCGTCGCGACCAAGTGTTGCAAGCCAGAGCACTTCGCCGTCTTTTTCGGCATAAGTATAGTGGCGGGTCAGCGCATCACGTGCTTCATGAATTTTCACAATAGCAGAATCGGTGCCAGCGGAATTCACATATAAAGTATCACGCACCGAGATTTCTTCGAGATTCTCAGGGATGACTTTCCCGTCAAAAATTCCGGCCACCTGATGAATATGCACCAGCGGAAGCGAGGGATTGTTAAACAATCCGACCATATAACCGGCACCCTTCACGTACAATTTTTCCGTAGGGAACACCATCTTCCAGCCTTCCTCAAGCCAGAGGAGCGAGGCAACGCCAATTCCTAACGTACCCGTCAATTCCATGCGATAGCGCTTGTTCGGAACCGAAAACAGAACAGCATCCAAACCCTGCGATTTTCCATCTGGAGAATGGATGGTCAGGGCAAAGGCCGCCTTCAAACTGTCAGCGGGAGCAGGTTCAGAATTCGCCGTAGCAGAAGCCGTTTTTTTATTGCCAGCACAACCTGTCAAAAAAAGCGACAGCAGCACCAGCAAAAACAATCCCCGTCCAAAACCCCGCACAAGGGCGCTCTTTTTCGCCATCGCCAAGGTCATAAGAACCTACTTCTTTTTGCCTAAATATTCCAATGCAGCGGGGTGCTTGGGATTGAGTTTCAACAAAGTCTTATACGATTTCTTGGCTTCTTTTTTCAGGCCGAGAGCAGCCTGAATAGCACCCATGTGCTCCCAGAACACGTCATCGCGACTCATTTTCTTGCTATCAATCAGCTGCATCGCCTGGTAGGCTTCGTCATAACGTCCCAAACGGTAGAGGCCCCAAGCCTTGGAATCCAAATAGGCATCCTTGCCGTCACCGTCCTTTTCGAGGGCGAGGGCTTCGAGAACAAGCTTGTAGCCCTTTTCAACTTCAGCGGGTGAACGGTTCAGGTCAATCATCGAATAACCGTAATAGTTCAAAGTCGAGGCCGTTTCGTGCGGAGAGAATCCAGGTTGTTTCAGCAATGTTTCAAAATGCTGGAACGATTCATCATAGCGTTTGAGACGTTCCAAGTTCATCGCCATCGAGAGGCGCACCCTTGTATATGTCGAATCTTTCGCAAAGAAAATTTCGAGCATTTCTTGAGCCTTGGTGCGGTTATTGAGAGCACGGGCAACCTTTGCTGAATCTGCACGTGCATCCTTCTCGATATCCAGGGCCTCGCCGATGAGCGCTCTCGAATAGATGTCGAGAATCTGCAAATACTTTATCTGTGCTTCGGCCTGCAGCTGTGCAAGATTCGCAGAATCTACAACGCCGGGGAGAGGCGTCCATGTTCCCCAGAACTTCATGAGCGAATCCAGCAGAGGATAAGCCTTTTCGTACTTGTCCGCCAACGCATATACAGACGCAAGCAGCATTCGAGTATCGCCGTTGCTCACCGAATCGGACTTTTCGGCATACTTAATCGCTTCGGGATAATTGAGTTCGCTCGCAAAGATGTTCACGAGACCGAGATAGGCGCGGTTCGCATACCTCGGCTGCCCTTGCAACTTGCCCACGGATTCAAGCAAGTGGACCTTCGCGCTATCGCGGTTGCCCACATCATATTCATACTGTCCGATAAAGCAGAGAACCGCAGGCGTTTTCACGCCATCCTCATAATACTTCTTCATGGCAAACGCATAGGCACTATCACCCGGCATAGACGAGAGCACCATGATGGTCATCTCCTCGTCTTCGGACTTTGCGCTTGTAAGCGTATCCACGATGGCAATCGCCTCTTTGTAGCGTTTCATCGCCATAAGGCCGCGCACTTTCTGCAGAAGCATCTGCTTGTCGCCAGTCGCCTCGTGCGCCTTGCCAAAAAGGTCAACCACAGCAGAATCGCGCCCTAAATCTAAAAGCAACGACAGCTGCCTTTGGAACAAAGTAGGTATATAGTTCACCTTCGGCAAAAGCATGTCGTAGATGCGGACAAGTTCCTTTTCGTCACGGATTGCTTCGAGGAACAAGCTGTAATCGTAAAGCAAAGCCATGTCCTGGTAGCGTGAGGAATCCAGCCCCAGCGTAAAATATTTACGGCAAGAATCGACTTCGTTAGTCTTCACATAAAGACGGGCAAGCAACGCATACTGCGAGGCGGTACGTTTACCCTTAAGTTTGGAAGCCTTCTGCGCCTCTACGAGAGCTAGGGAATCTTCGCCAGCTGCAACCAGGCGTTCGGCAACGCCAAAGCCCAAGTAACGGCTCGTCGGGTCAGCCTTGTAAGCCTGTTTCCAGAAGAAATCCGCCTGACGTCTGTCGCCGCGCAATTCCATATTCTTCGCAAGGAAGAAGAATTCATGGGCGCTTTCCAAATCGACTTCGACCTTGGGCTTCGCGGCAACATCGGCCACTACCTTCTCAACCAAAGCGGAATCAACAGCATTCAACGTAGCCGAATGCACATCGCTCTTTTTTTTCGCAGGTGCAGAACTGCAGGCGTACAAAGACACCAGCACCCCAAAAAGCAGCCACGAAACCAAAATACGATGCATTAAAATCTCCCTATACAATCCTAGTCAGCAATGATAAAGTCAACCCTCGAACCCGGCTTTAGATAGTCGCCATACTTCGGAGAGGTTTCGATGACGGAACCAGGACGAGCACCATCTTCACTTTTCATGCGCTTGATAGAACCCACCTTGAATCCGAGCCTATCCATGTGCGGATAAACTTCGTCCATGAGGATTCCTTCAAAATTGGGGAGCAAAATTCGACCTGTCGTAACTCCGGCAGAAATGACAACATGCACAGTATCGCCCACGCGTACCGTATCGCCCGCAATAGGAATAGTGCGGATTACGACGCCCCGCGGAATGCTCTGGTGAGCGCCCTTGATAACCTCGCCCTGAACAAGACCTGCACGGGCAAGTGAAATGTCCGCTTGCTTCTGGCTCTTGCCGCGCAAGTCGGGAATCACCACCTTGCGAAGTCCAAGACTCTTCGTCAATTTCACCGTGCGGCCAATCTTTGCCGTGCGGCCAGCCTTCGGCATCTGCACAAGCACCATGCCCGCCGGAATCTGGGTGCTGTAGCGGCCTTCTTCAGTCCACTCGTACTTAAAGCCAGCTTTTTTCAACACGGAATCCGCGGCCTGTTCCGAAAGCCCTTCGAGATTCGGGACCGTGCCCGTACTCGCAAACGCACCGGCAAACGCAGGCATCAAAAGCTTATCGACCAAAAAGACAAGCACAACAACAACAACAATCCAGATGACAAAAGCCTTGAAAATGGCGGTTTGCCTAACCTTGTTCCAAAGCGACTTTATTTTATTCATATCAATTCTATTTAGCGGGATTAACCCTTGGTTGCTTTTTCCTGAAGCACGTCCTCGTCAAAGATGACGATATCCTTGCCGGTCATCGCAATGGCATTCGTGCGCACCAACAGGGAGCAGATTCGGCTCACCGTTTCGCGCGTCGTGCCGGACATGTCAGCAAGCTGTTGCTGCGTCGGGCGGTTATGGATAACCGTCACCATGTTCCCGTTGTCCGTATGGATGCGCACGCCGCGTTCCTGCATCAAGTTCAGGAGCGTGCCCGCCACGCGGCCCGAGACAGACATCGTCGAAAGCGAACCGATTTGCTTGTTCGCCTTGCGGAGCCTCTTGCAAAGTTCACTCATGAGAGCCATTGCAATTTCCGGAGTCTTGCGGATAAGGCTCAAGAAAGATTCACGGTGAATGACAAGCAGCTTTGCATCAGTCACGGTACGGACGGAGGCAGACCGGGGTTCGCCGTCAATGAGCGACATCTCCCCGAAGAAGTCCCCACGTTCCAGGAAAGACAAAATGGTTTCGCGTCCGTCGATGCCCGTCATATAGACTTGCACGGAACCGGTGGCGATCAAGTACAGAGCCTGCACCGAATCGTCTCCTTCCAAGACCACAGTCTCATCACGATTGAAGTTTTTGACGATTACCAGATTGGCAATCATCCCCAACTGTTCTTCATTGAGCTCCGAAAAGAGTTCAACCCCTTTCAACAAATCAACTGTGGATGCGTCCATTTTATCTTCCCCTTTTGTTTTAAATTAGTCCAGATCTACGACGATACTCTGGTCGCGCTTGGCACCGATAGAGACCATGCCAATCTTCACGCCAACGAGTTCCGCCATGCGATTCAAATACTTCTTTGCGTTTTCCGGAAGTTCATCGAACTTGCGGCACTTGCTCGTGTCACTCTTCCAACCCGGCATCTCTTCATAGACCGGCGTGCAACGTCCGACCTTGGAGAGCTGGTTCGGAATAAGGTCGAGCTTTTCGCCATCGCACAAGTAGTGCGTGCAAATCTTGATGGTGTCGAACGTGTCGAGCACATCGAGCTTGGTGATAGCGAGGTGTGTGAGGCCATTCACGACAGTCGCCTTGCGGACCACCGGAGCGTCGAACCAACCGCAGCGGCGGTTGCGGCCCGTCGTTGCACCGAATTCGTTACCGATGTTGCGGAGCTTGTCGCCCGTTTCGTCCAATAGTTCCGTCGGGAACGGACCGTTACCCACGCGAGTCGTGTAAGCCTTGACGACACCGACAACCTGGTCGAGAACCGTCGGGCCAATACCAGCGCCGCAGCTTGCGTAACCGGCAACCGTGTTGCTCGAAGTCACGAACGGGTACGTGCCCTGGTCAACGTCGAGGATAGTGCCCTGGGCGCCTTCAAACACGAGGCGCTTGCCTTCCTTCACGGCCTTGTAGAGCATTTCGCTCACGTCAGCGACGAACGGCTTGATCTTCTGGCCGAGTTCGAGATAGTCCTTGATGACCACTTCCGGGTCAATTTCTGGAACATCGTACATCACCTTGAATTCTTCGTTGTGGACCTTCGCCATCGCTTCGACACGCGGACGGAGTTCGCGTTCATCCATGAGGTCGCCCACGCGGACACCGATACGGTTCACCTTGTCGCTATAGCACGGACCAATACCGCGGC
>JAFWRL010000321.1 GCA_017520105.1 Fibrobacter sp. | reverse complement strand
GGTTTCGTCGTAGCAGTACTTGGTCACCTGCTTGTTGCGCACGCGGAAAAGCGGCGTCTGCAAGATGTACAAGTGCTTCTGTTCCACGAGTTCCGGGAAGAACTGCAAGAAGAACGTCATGAGCAAAAGGCGGATGTGCATGCCGTCCACATCAGCATCGGTCGCGATAATCACTTTGTCGTAACGCAAGTTCTCGAGACCGTTTTCGATATCGAGCGCGTGTTGCAACAAGTTAAATTCTTCGTTTTCGTACACGACCTTCTTCGTCATGCCAAAGCTGTTGAGCGGCTTACCGCGCAAGCTGAACACCGCCTGCGTCTGCACGTTACGGGCCTTGGTGATAGAACCCGATGCAGAGTCACCTTCTGTAATGAAAATCATCGATTCGCGGTTGAGCGCGTTCTTCACATCGGTCAAGTGAATCTTGCAGTCGCGGAGCTTGCGGTTGTGCAAGTTCGCCTTTTTGGCACGTTCGTTCGCAAGCTTCTTGATGCCTGCGATTTCTTTGCGTTCACGTTCGTTCTGCGTGATGCGGTTGAGAAGCGCCTTTTCGGTTTCGGGATTCTTGTGCAAGTAGTTGTCGAACTGGCTTGCCACGTAATCGACGACCCAGGAGCGCAACTGAGCGCCGCCCGGCGAAACTGTCGTAGAACCGAGCTTCGTCTTTGTCTGTGATTCGAACACCGGTTCCTGGATGCGCACTGAAATGGCGCCGATGATGCAGTTGCGGACGTCGGACGGGTCAAGATCCTTTTTGAAGTGGTCGCGGGCGCCCTTGACGATACCTTCGCGGAAAGCTTGCTGGTGCGTACCGCCCTGCGTGGTGTGCTGGCCGTTCACAAAGCTGTAGTAATGTTCACCGTACTGGTTGCCGTGGGTGAACGCGCATTCGATATCCTTGTCCTTGAAGTGGATGACCGGATAGCGGATGGTGTCGTCAACGTGCTTGTTCAAAAGGTCCAGAAGGCCGTTCGGGCTTGTATAGACCTTGCCGTTCATGATGAGCGAAAGACCGTTGTTCAGGTAGGCGTAGTTCCAGACCTTTTCTTCCATGTACGCCGGAAGGAAACGGTAGTTCTTGAAAATGTCGGCATCCGGTTCAAAGTAAATCTCGGTACCGTTCTTTTCGTTCGTGGCGCATTCTTTGTAGTCTTTCACTAAAACGCCGCGGCAGAATTCAGCCTGCTTCATGCGGCCGTCACGGAAACTCTTGACGATAAACTTCGTGGAAAGGGCGTTCACCGCCTTTGTACCCACGCCGTTCAAACCGACCGACTTCTGGAAAGCTTCGGAATCGTACTTGCCGCCCGTGTTAATCTTCGATACGCAGTCGATGACCTTGCCCAGCGGAATGCCGCGGCCGTAGTCGCGCACGCGGGCCGCGCGGTCTTCGATGTCAATTTCAATCTTCTTGCCCGCACCCATCACGAATTCGTCGATGGAGTTGTCGATAATTTCCTTGACGAGCACGTAAATGCCGTCATCCGGGCTCTGTCCGTCGCCGAGTTTACCGATGTACATGCCGGGGCGGAGTCTGATATGTTCATGCCATTCGAGGGACTTGATGCTTTCTTCTGTATATTTCGTAGCTGCCATTAATCAATCTCTTTTATTAGGTCGTCTCAAAAAATTTCATTTTCAAAAAATTGGCTGCAACACATCGTGCAGGTTCGTCATTCAAAGTGGTAAAGACTTCCAGTATTCACCACTTTTCATTCCTGCCTGCACTCGGTTTCGCTCAATTTTTTTCTTCAAAGCAAATTTTTTGAGCCTCCCAAGCTATCGTTTTAATAAACCGTAACAAATATATAAAATTTTTGATTACTGCACATAAGGGCAAAGAGCTTCGTGTAAGTCATAATGACCGGGTCCTTGAATTTCTCGTGCTCGAAAACATCGTAGCTCAGCGCGACTTCCGGTGTCGGAATCGCTAAATGAATTCAAACCCCAGCAAAAAAAGCGTCCCTTGATGTTACATTTGGAGTGCCATCAGGAATTGTAATAGCCTTTTTTGTGATGTTGAAAATAAATTTGCTACTTTTTTTTATATGAAAAATGTATTCATCGCGTTTTGGATTCTTGCCGTAATCTTTTGGAGCGGTTGTGGTTCGGACTCTCCTGTTGGGAATCGATTTGATGATTCTAGTGAAGTTGGTGTTGGATCAGGCGAAAAAGCGAATGATTCTGATAAAGTCGTAATTGATAGTGAAAAGGGTACAGTTGATGCCGGTAAGGCTATGCTTGATAGTGGAAAGGCTACAGTTGATACTGGCAAGACTGTGGTTGATAGTGAAAAGGTTACAGTTGATACCGGCAAGACTGTGGTTGATAGTGGAAAGGCTACAGTTGATACTGGTAAGACTGTGGTTGATAGTGGAAAGGCTACAGTTGATACCGGTATGGCTGTGGTTGATACTGGTATAATTGTTACAATTCCTGAGACTGTATCGGGGCTTGTTCAGCGAGGTTTTATTGTAAGAAATTATGCTGATGATATTGTAGCTAAAGAAAAAAAGATGGAATCAAAATGGATAGTGAGTAAAACTGGCAAAGCGGCAAAAGTTGATAGTATAAGTGGCTTGTATGTTGCTAGCATATCCGATTTCAAAGAAAAGTATGTGGAACTAGAAACTTATGACAACGAATTTTTTTATGATCGAAGGTATGGTACACAAAATAGATTGATTCGCGAAAGTTATTTGACCGCGCCATTGAATTTGGATTTGTCGAAAACGACAAACGTGAATTACTTGACAACCATTATCACTCCACTTGTATGGGAATACGTTCCAAAAATGACGTTTAGTGCTGCTTACAAAAAAGCTGCTAAAGTCCTGTTACAAAATCTCCATATGCCAGAAGATCTAACTGATTTTGGCAATTACAGCCTTTTTGGAAAAGGAGAAGGTGATGCAATGCTGGCTGCAGTGACTATTGCAATGGAAAACTTTGCGGGAGACGCCTATGAAACGACGATGTGGCGTAGCTTTGATTTGGATGTGTCAATGGAAAAGTTTAAACGCGAGGATGTGTATGAGTTCATTACAGAACAAGTTTTTCCGTTATTCAGGGAAAATGAAATTGACTCTCTCCGTAAATATATAGAAAGTGTTTCTCCGAATGGTTATGTTCCCAAATTTGAAAAATACTTGAGTATGATGTTTGCCGATTATGTTAAATGGCCTCGTTGTGTAAAGTCAATTCAGGGTAAAAAGGTTCTTTATGAATATTACGATTTTGCGGAAATGATATGCGACGATTCCGTGTGGCGTTATACAAAAATGGAAGATTATGATACCTCTACGATATTTAACGCGGACTTAAATTATGGAACATTAGTGGATTCCCGCGATGGACAAAAGTACAAGACTATAGAAATTGATGGACGTACATGGATGGCTGAGAATTTGAATTATCATGATAGTGTTACCTCTGAAAACTTAAAGGGACAAAGTTGGTGTTATGGACTTAAAGAGAGTAATTGCAATCGGTTTGGTCGTTTATATTCGTGGATGGCAGCAATGGATATTGCTTTTGATTCATTGAAGTCTGCTACTGATATAGATAAAGAGCAAAGTATTTGCCCTGATGGTTGGCATCTTCCATCGTGGTATGAGTTTACTGCCTTGTCCAACAGTATAGATCGGGAACTTTTTTCGAACTATATGACTAACGCTACGAATAAAAGCGGTTTCTCATTACTTCAAGGTGGGTATGCTACTTTTGAAAAGGATGATAGCGGCGAGGCGGGACAATCTGTTTTAAAGGAAAAAATGAATTTTGAAGCGATGATGGGGAAAACGTGCTTGTGGTTGTGGCGTAGTTATGGTTCTGATTATGCGGATTACATGCTTTTCCATTATTCGACAAATACATATCCTTTGTATAAAGAACAGAAGGATGTTCGTTCAGGTTGTTATGTCCGTTGTGTGAAAAATGATGGAATGGATATATAAAAGATTTGTTTTTCTTGTTTCGAAAAAATAATGTGTGATGCAAACTACCTCTAACAAAAAACGCCTTTGAAATCACGTTCCACAGGCGATTGTTATATGCTTCACAAATAATATAAAAAGGGGCTTCTGCCCCTTTTTGTAAATGGAAGTTTCTCATTTGGTTAACGTAGCTTTGTGCTTGAGAATGTCTTCCTTAGAAAATTTAGAAATGGAGACTATTTCTTCGATTGAGTAGTTCTTTGCAAGCATGGCGTCAACCATTTCCCATTTCCCCGCTTCCTTGCTTTCGTGAAGATCAAATTCGTAAGTCATATACTTGTTCCTTATGAAAGTATCGGTCTTGTAGAAAGACACCTGGCTGTTGATTGTTTTGGTTTCGCTGGAATCTGCGTTCCTGGTCGCAAAGTATTTCATGTACGCTTTGACGACGGGATCCTTGAACTCTTCGTACCTTGTAAATATATAAAAGTTTTTGAAGGTGAGGTCGTTCAAGGTGATTTCCGGATTTTCTTGGGCCTTGTTCTCGAAATGGTAAACGGGGTATCCGTGCCCGAAAATATCCATGGGACAGAGAAAGATGATGTATTGTTCTCGGAGACTTGTGTAAAAGTCTCCTTTGGAGAGTGCCACGCCATCGCATACGCTTTGGTAATACCTTGCTCTCTGGGGGAGTTCCTTGGTGTCAACCATCTGCATTTCCAAATCGAATGAGCGGATGGTTTCTCCATGTTCGTTTGTTTCCCGCGCGAAAACATCGTAGCGGACACCCTTGTGCTCCGCATCGTAGCTCAGCACTGCCTCTGGTGTCGGGGTTTCGAGGTGGTCTATTTCGATGTTGAGCAGGTGCTCGATGAACGGCTTGGCGATATGCGTATTGCTGAATACGAGTCCGAACATAATCGGGTCGGTGATGTCGAGGTCATCAAAAGGCTTGATGCTCATTTATATGCTCCTGTGAAATTTTTGTGGCTTGCAAACAGGAGATGCTTGTATAGCGCAGAACACCGGTTCACAAACCTGTTAATGACAGATTAATGATCCCACTTGCTACTAGCAGTGGGGGTGCTCTACGTTGATCGCCAGGGGGCCAGTTTCCCCATAGGGTGTCTGCCTCGAATTGCGCGCCTGTCTAGCGGAACAAAGGGAGGTCGGCGTCAAGCAGATAGTGAAACAACCTGCCCGGAACGAATGCCAAGTCGGCAGGACGGATGCTATCATGAATGAATATATAATTACAGCGGCGGCGCGACAATAGGGCGCTATGCGACCACTG
>JAFWRL010000320.1 GCA_017520105.1 Fibrobacter sp. | reverse complement strand
TGGTGGAGTTCGACGGAGAAAAACGATAGTCTTGCTGTAACGGCGAATGTTTGGCACCATCCGAGGAGCTATGATGAATCCTTGAGGTTTAATCTTACGATTTCAGCATTAGAAAAGGAGCGTCAGGCGGCAGTCCGCTGTGTGAAGAAACCCTAAAGGCGAGGCTCCCGTTCACCGTATAGGGAATTTTTTTTACATATTTCTAGTAACTATTAACTAGAAACTAGTAACTAATTTTTCTATATTCTATGCGCAAAAGAGGTACTTTATGAAACTTTTGCCAGAAGCTTTGACGTTTGATGACGTCCTACTCGTTCCCGCTGAATCTTCTGTTCTTCCGGCACAGACGGATGTGAGCACCCAGCTCGCTCCGAATATCAAGCTGAACATTCCCATTATCAGTGCTGCCATGGATACCGTTACGACGGCTCCGCTCGCTATTTCTTTGGCATTGCAGGGTGGTCTTGGTATCATCCACAAGAATATGTCTGTTGAAGACCAGGCTGAAGAAGTCCGCAAGGTCAAGCGTTGGCAGTCCGGTATCGTTACGAATCCGGTGACGCTCGATGCGGACCAACCGGTCTCTGCTGCTTTTGAACTCCGTGCCAAGAACAAGGTGAGCGGTTTCCCGATTCTTTCGAAGGGTAAGCTCGTCGGTATGCTTACGAGCCGCGACCTTCGTACGGTGAGCGACATGAACGTGAAAATTAGCACGATTATGACCAAGAATCCGGTGACGGCAAGCCCGAAGGTGAGCCTTGCCAAGGCTAAGGAAATCCTCGCCGAAAAGCGTATCGAGAAGCTCCCGCTGGTGGATGCCTCCGGTGCCTTGAAGGGCCTCATCACGATGACCGACATCTTGAAGCGCGAAAACAACCCGAATGCAAGCCTTGACAAGAACGGTCAGTTGCTCGTGGGTGCCGCTGTCAGCACTTCTGCCAATACGCTTGAACGCGTGGCTGCCCTCGTGGAAGCTGGTGTTGACCTGTTGATTATCGATACGGCTCACGGCCACCACATCGGTGTGCGCAACATGGTTAAAACAGTTCGCAAGAAATATCCGAAACTCACGATTTGCGCCGGTAACGTTTGCACGCCGGAAGCGGTGGCTGAACTTGCCAAGTGCGGAGCCAATATCGTCAAGGTGGGTATCGGTCCGGGTTCTATTTGCACCACGCGTATCGTGGCCGGTGTCGGCTACCCGCAGTTCTCCGCTGTTGTGGAATGCGGCAAGATGGCACGCAAGGTTGGCGTGAAGATTATCGCCGACGGTGGCCTCAAGTTCTCGGGCGATATCGTGAAGGCTTTGGCCGCTGGTGGTCACGCCGTGATGGTGGGCTCCTTGTTTGCCGGTACCGAAGAAGCTCCGGGCGAAGTGATTCTCGCCGATGGCCGTAGCTACAAGAGCTACCGCGGCATGGGCTCTCTCGGCGCCATGAAGGCTGGCTCTGCTGACCGCTACTTCCAGGGTGGTGTGCAGGAACCGCGCAAGTTCGTTCCGGAAGGCATCGAAGGCCGCGTGCCCTACAAGGGACCGCTCCGCGACACTGTTTATCAGTTGATTGGTGGTATCCATTCTGCTATGGGTTATGCCGGTGCTGCAAACCTCGACGAACTCTACAAGAAGGCAACGTTTGTTCGTATTACGGGCGCAGGCCTCCGCGAATCTCATCCGCATGACGTGACGATTACGAAGGAAGCCCCGAACTACAGAACGGGCGACTAAGCGAATGAATTAACAAACCCCAGCCAAGCGGCTGGGGCTCTTTTCTAAGCATTACCAATTAGACTTTAGCAAAAGCGGTGTTTTTGAAACAGCGCTTTTTTTGTGTGCGGGCCTGCGTTAACTTATTCAGTGTTAACTTGTTCGACGTTAACTTATTCGGCATCGCGGGCGTCGGGGTTGAAGCGCTTGACTGTGGCTCCAATCTTTGCCATCTTGGCTTCGAAATCTTCGTAACCGCGGTCGAGGTGGTAAATACGGCTGATGGTCGTTTCACCTTCGGCGATGAGGCCTGCGAGTACGAGCGCTGCGCTGGCGCGGAGGTCGGAACCCATGATGTCGGCACCTTCGAGCGGGAGGCCTCCCTTGATTGTTGCGGTGTTGCCGTTCAGCTGGATGGATGCACCCAAGCGTTCGAGTTCTGCGACATGCTTGAAGCGGTCGTTATAGACGGTATCTTGCACGAGGCTGTTGCCGGGAACGGAAAGAAGCGTTGCCATGAATGGAGCCTGCATGTCCGTCGGGAACCCCGGGAAGGGGAGAGTGGCAAGGCTGATGGGTTTAAGTTCTTGTTGACGGGCATCGACTTCGGCCCAGTCGGCACCGACGGTCACCTTGCAGCCGATTTCGCGGAAGGCATCGAGCGTAGAGGCGATGTGTTCCGGGATGATTCGCGTGACTTTGACGCGACCGCGCGTGATGGCGGCGGCGCAGAGGAACGTGCCGGCTTCGATGCGGTCCGGGATTGTAATGCCTGTGCCCGGGCGGAGCGATTCTACGCCTTGGACGGTGAGGGTGCGCGTGCCGCGGCCTTGGATTTTTGCGCCCATGCTTGTGAGGAAGTCAATGAGGTTGTCGATTTCGGGTTCGAGGGCTGCATTCTGCAGGACGCTTACGCCTTTGGCGAGGGTTGCCGCCATGAGCACGTTGACGGTCGCGCCGACGCTGGAAATCGGGAAGTTGAAATTGCCGCCAGGGAGACGACCTTCGCAGGTGGCTTCTACATAGCCGTGCGTGACGTTGATTTTTGCACCGAGCGCTTCGAGGCCCTTGAGATGCAGGTCAACGGGGCGCGGACCCCAGGCGCATCCGCCGGGGAGTGAAACGCGGCAGCGTCCGAAACGGGCAACGAGCGGTCCTAATACATAAAAACTGGCGCGCATGGTCTTGACGAGTTCATACGGGGCTTCCAGATGATCGACACCGCGCGTGTCGATTCTCAGGGCGTGGCTTCCGCCGTTGATGTGGCAACCGATAACGCGGAGCACATCGGACATGGTCTTCATGTCTTTCAAATGCGGAACGTTCGTAATTTCTGAAACGCCATCGGCGAGGAGGGCTGCGGCCATGACGGCAAGAACCGCGTTTTTTGCGCCGGAAATTTCGACATCACCATTGACGGGTGCTTTGACTTGCGGAACGATAAATTGATCCATATAAATTAAACCTCTTTCTTTTCTGTTTGTTCGACATCGTCATGAACGACGCGGGTTCTTGCGATAAAGTCGTGCAGAGCTCTTTTTTGCGAATCGACGAGGACTATCAAGTAGCCTAGACCCCAAAAATAAATTGTGGCTTGCGTTATAATGCTTGCGATAAAGCGGAAAATAGAGAATGCCCAAGAAATGCGCTTGCCGTCTGCGGTTTCCACGTGGATGTGCATGAGCCTTTTACCGGGGGTCGCGGCCCAAATGGCGTGGAACACGATAAAGTAAATCGCTTGGATTATGCTGAAAATCGTAAAGAAGGTGGATACCCCGGGAATATCTAGCGCCTTCGAAACGAGTTCAGTCGATGTCGGGTTATCGACGTACTGGTTTGCAATTTCCGTGACGGCGTTTAAGTCAACCATGCCGGCTGCACTTAATATGTAAAGGCTAAGAACCCCGAAAAAGGCAAGAATTAAGTTGTCTATAATAAATGCGTTTGCACGTACGAAAAATCCAGCGAAACGTTTGCGCTGCAATCTGCCTTGCAATAGTGTTTCGATAGTTTGCTTGAGAATTTCTTCTTCAGTGGGCTCAGGTGGTTCGCTTGCTTCGGGAAAATCTTTCCATGCTTTCCAATTTGCTTCGCCGCTGTGCCAGACGAGTGTTTCGTCCGTGATTTTGCCCTCTCGTACAAAATCCTTAATTTCTTCAAGGGAAAAAGGCCCTTGACGCCTATCTCCATCGGTGATGGAGGTGTCTATATAAAACCATTTCATGTTGTGGAATAATTTAGTAAAAAGTCCGTAAGCCGAATTTTTGAAAAAAATGTAAATTTACGTGATATGATGATGTTTAAAATTGGTCAGCGCTACGTTAGCCAAGCCGAACCTACCCTGGGGCTTGGTATAGTATCTGAAGTTCAGGGCCGTACTGTTAAAATTTTGTTCCCCTCTATTGGTCAAGCCCGTATTTACAGGACTGAAGAAGCTCCGATTGAACGATTTGTTTTGCAGGTGGGAGAATCCGTCAAAAGCGAAAAAGGTATCTCTTTTGTCGTAGATTCTGTTCGTGAAGATTCTGGAATTGTGGTCTATGTCGCCCGCAACGGTAAGGAAATGAAGGAATCCGAGCTAAGCTCGAAGATTTCGACAGCTCGACCGGCGGTGCTTTTTAAGGCTTTGGCCGATGACGACGTTTGCTCGTCCCGCGATTTTTTGCGCCATGAAGATGCGATGGAAATGTATTACAAGTGGATGTCGTCACCAGTCCGTGGCATGATTGGTCCGCGTGTGAACATGATTCCGCACCAGTATTATCTTTGCTACCGCGCATGCTCTAGCTCCACGCTCCCGAGACTGATGCTTTCGGACGAAGTGGGCCTCGGCAAGACGATTGAAGCCGGCATGATTTGGCATGCGCTCAAGGCGCGAGGCCGTATCCAACGTACGCTTGTGATTGTCCCGGAGACACTCAAACACCAGTGGATGATTGAAATGAAGCGCCGCTTCAATCAACTCTTTACGCTTGTCGATGAAGGTTACATTCGCGGGCTTTTTGTCGGTGTAGCAAAAGACGAGACGAAGCCCAACCCGTTCATGCAGAGCAACGACATCATCGTGTCTATTGATTTTTTGATGGCGCAACCTGCGTTGATTGAAGATTTGCTCAAGACGAACTGGGACATGACCATCATTGACGAAGCCCACCATCTGGTGTGCGAGGATGGTTTCACGAGCCACGAGTACATGCTTGCGAACAGGGTGATTTCTCGTTCGAAGGGTGTGCTGCTCTTGACGGGTACGCCGCTCCAACTCCATCCGGAATCGCAGTTCAACCGACTCAAGATGCTCGATCCTGTGCGCTTCTCGGATTACAATGAATTTATCAAGGATCAGGAAACTTACCTCAAACTTGTGAGGGATTTGAACAAGCTTCCGACAGATCCGAACCACCACATGAGCTGGGACGACTTGTACGAATGCGTCCCGAAGAACTCGAAGATTCGTCCGTGGTTGGAACAGGAAAACTCGAAATCGATGACGGCGGGCGAATGGATGCGCCGCATTGTCGATGGCATGGGCACGGGTTCTGTTGTGTTCCGCAATACGCGTAAGGGCGTGGGCGGATTCCCGAAGCGCGTGCTTGACGAAATCCCGCTCGAACCGAATCCTGCATATCGCGAGATGGTGGAGGTGGCTGCCGACCGCGACTTGGAAGCATCGACCGACATTCAGGAAAATGGTCTCCTTTGTACTAGATTCTCTGACGCTTGGGCGATGGATGAACGCTTTGTGTGGCTCAAGAGTTTCCTCAAGGAATACAAGAACGAAAAAGTCTTGTTGATTTGCGAATCCATTCAGGTGGTGTTGGCGCTTGAATCTTTGCTTCTCGAGTTCTTGGGTGAAGGTGCGTTCGTGATGTTCCACGAAGACATGAGCATCATGGCGCGTGACAAGGCGGCAGCGAACTTTAGCAAGCCCGATGGAGCGAATTTACTGATTGCTTCTGAAATTGGTTCCGAAGGCCGTAACTTCCAGTTCTCGCATCATTTGATTTTGTTTGATCTTCCGCTGGATGCGGCTCTTGTGGAACAACGTATTGGCCGCTTGGACCGCATTGGTCAGGACAAGGACATCGTCATCCATGTGCCATATGTGAAGGGCTCTGGCCAGGAAGTGATGTTCCGCTGGTATAACGATGGCTTGAATTCTTTTGGCGCGCCGCTGATGAGCGGTGGCGAACTCTTCCTCAAATATACGGAAGCGTTGATTGAAGCGCTAGCGACGCCGAAGGCGAGCCTCGAAAACTTTGTGAAGAACGTAATTCCGCAGGTCAAGAAAGATTGCGAACAAATGCGTAAAAATATTGAAAATGGTCGCGATCGCTTGCTGGAATTCAACTCCCGCAATCCGGAAAAGGCAAAGGAAATTACGGACGAAATCCGCGAACTCGACGCAGAACCGGAACTTAAGAATCTTGTGTTCGATTCTTTGATGAATCGCGGACTCGATGTCGAGAAAAGCTCTGTGCCGGGCTGCTTCCTCATTACGATGGGGCCGCAGGTCGAAGTGGGTTCTGTACCTGGCATGCCTGAACTTGGAACGGGAATCTATAGCTCTGGCGGTGGACGAGTGAATAGCCAAACCGATTTGTGTGGCGATGGCGGTGAAGGTTCTGATGGCGACTGTCGCACGAATGGCGGCACTTGCATGACGGTGACATTCAATCGCGATGTGGCGATGACGCACGACGATATTGAGTTTATCAGCTTGGATCATCCGCTTTCGCAGGGCGTGTTCGATTACGAAACGAGCTTTGGCCGTGGAACGGTTTCTTGCGCGATTTGGCCGAACTCCGGTTTGCGCGGACTCATGATGCAGTACAACTTTGCCGTGGAACTGCCTATTTCTGAAGAATGGGGCTGTGCCGATATCGCCGGGCCGAAGTATTTCAAGGTGCTTGTGAATGCGAAAGGCGAAAATATGTCCGGGCATTTCGATGCGCTTTCGAATGCGGCGCTCAAGGATGTCGGTGTTCCGCAGGGCAATGCGGCTGTCGATATGACGCTCCGTTACTTTGCCAAGGATGGGCTTGCGAAAGCTCGTTTGATTGTGTCTGAGCAGGCGAAAAAGTACGCCGAAGAAGCGGCGAATGCTGTGGAAACGCGTTCGGAACAGGAATACCAGCGCATGAACCATTTGCTTTCGATGCGTGGCAAGGCCGGAACGAGTGAAGCGCTCAAGCAACTCCGCAAGAACGTTCAAGAACGCAAGAAGGTTGTCTCGAATCCGCAACTCCGCCTCGATGCAATCCGCCTTGTGGTGTGCAAATAGACGAAAGAACGCCCACTGGGCTACAGATGAGAGACGAAAGAGTATGCAGTGGTTAGTAAACAGGAATGAATTTAGTGGTTAGTATGTAGTGGTTAGTGAGCAGGAACGTAAAAGGAACGTTCTTAATGCAATCCTAACCACTAACCACCAACCACTGATCACTAAAAATTACTAACTAATAACCAATAACTATTGACTAACGACTATTGACTAATAACTAACGACTAAAAATGAGTGAATTACGTAAAAACATTCTTGATGAAGCCCGCCGCGTGGTAGTAAAGATCGGATCCCGCATTCTCGTGGATTCCGAGCGCGGTGGAGTCCGTACACGTTACATTCAAAAACTTGCGGATTCTGTTGCGCGCTTGATGGATGCTGGTAAGGAAGTCGTCATTGTCACGAGTGGCGCTGTGGGCACAGGCATGGCTGAACTTGGCTACAAGCAGAAACCGACCGTCTTGGCCGAGAAACAGGCTTGTGCCGCCGTTGGCCAGATTGACCTCATGTATGCGTATCGAGAAATGTTCCGCTGGGTTGAACTCTCCGTCGGTCAGATTCTTTTGTCTGCAGAAGACTTCCGCGATCGCGCACGTTACAAGAATCTGCAGAACACGATCAAGGCGATGCTTGCACGTAAGATTGTTCCGATTATCAACGAGAACGACTCCTTGGCTGTAGCCGAAATCAAGGTGGGCGATAACGACAAACTTTCGAGCGATGTGGCGCTGTTCTTGGATGCGGACTTGCTCCTCATCTTTACGGACGAAGACGGTTTGTTCGATGACAACCCGAAGAAAAATCCGAATGCCCGCTTGTTGAACTTTGTTCCAGAAATCACTCCTGCCATTTTGGCTCTTGCCGGAAAGCCCGGCGAGGCCGGGTCCGCCGTGAGTACCGGCGGCATGCGTAGCAAGCTCGAAGCGATTCGCAATGTGACGAAGAGCGGTGCGAATGCGTTCCTCGCGAACGGCATGAAGGTGCTCCCGCATCAGGTGTTCTTTGAAAATGCAAATGGGACTTTGTTTGCGGGTTCCAAGAAAAAGCTCAACAGCCGCCAGCGCTGGCTCAGCTTCATTACGACGCCGCGTGGAAGCGTTGTTGTGGATGAAGGTGGCGTGAAGGCTTTGCGTGAAAAGCATTCGAGCTTGTTGCCGGTGGGAGTTGTCGCTGTGCAGAAACATTTCGACAAGGGCGACTTGATTGAAGTCCTGGACGAAAAGAAGAATCCGGTGGCACGCGG
>JAFWRL010000030.1 GCA_017520105.1 Fibrobacter sp. | reverse complement strand
TCGCCTGATGCGATTGGCTATGTGAACGGTCACGGAACGGCAACTCATTATGGCGATATCGCTGAAAGTTGGGCTACTTTTAATGCGTTTAAACAGCGAGCTGTCGCAATTTCAAGCCTCAAAAGCTACATGGGGCATACGTTAGGTGCGTGCGGCGGAATCGAAGCCTGGCTTGGCATCAACATGATGAATCGCGGTTGGTTCAGCCCGAATTTGAACTTGAAAAATGTGGACCCGGAATGCGCCCCGCTGGATTACATCACAGGTTCAGGCCGTGAAATCGATACAGAGTATTTTATGACGAATAACTTTGCATTCGGCGGTATAAACACGTCGCTAATTTTCAAACGAATTTAGTGCTGCAACGTCATCCCGGCCTTTTTTACATTGTCATCCCGGCCTTGTGTCGGGATCGGCTTTTTTACTCATTGCCCAGCAATTTTTCTACAGTGGCGATAATCTTATCGCGTTCACCGCACCAGTCTGGCGCAATGAGCATTTCGCTTGGGCTTTCGCCGCTGAATCGTTCAATCGCGATATCCGTCCCGATAATCTTTATCATCTCGGCGACCGCTTCGCAATATTCCTCGAACGTTAAAAGTTTGAACTCTTTGTTGATGTAGTCTTGCGCCAAAGCTGTTCCGACAACGATGTGCAAAGGGTGGATTTTCACCGCGGCAAGATTCATGTCATGAACTACTTGAGCCGTGCGCTTGAAATCTTCCATCTTTTCGCCTGGGAGCCCTACAATCACATGCGTTGTTACCGTGAGCCCTGCGGCCTGACAGCGCTTCACCGCATCTTCAAATTCCGCAAGAGTGTGCCTGCGGTTGATGCCGGCAAGCGTCAAGTCATTTGCAGTCTGCAAACCGATTTCAACGATAATCGGCTTTTTGTGGTTGAGTTCCGCAAGGTAAGCGATTTTGTCATCTTCGAGACAATCTGGGCGTGTGCCAATGGCAAGCCCTGCTATTTCCTTGTGCTTGACAATCGGATCGATGATTTCTCGCAAATGGTCAATCGGGGCGTGCGTATTTGTATAAGGCTGCAAGTAGGCGAGGATGCCCGCATTCGGATACTTGTCGCGGAGTTTCGGGACGAACTTTTCGAGTTGTTCCTGGATAGAAACTTTGGCCTGGTCAAAAACAGGGCTAAAGCTGCGGTTGTTGCAGTAGCTGCATCCCGAGAATCCCTTGGTCCCGTCGAGGTTCGGGCAACTCATGCCGCCGTTGAGCGGGAGCTTCCTAACCTTGAGGTAGTTGGGGAAAAGTTCTAGAAGTAAATCGCGATAAGGTTTGTAATGCATGGCTTAAAGATATAAATAAATTGAAGGAAAAAGTGTAACTTATTTTTCGATTGGCATACTTCTCCAATCATAGGAAATTTTAATGAATCGTTTACCTGCTAAAAAAAGACAAACCAATCAAAAGTTTTTATCGTTGTGTTTTTTTCTATAACATTGTTGTCTATTGAATATTTCTTTTTCATTTTCTCATTGACTAATAAACGACCTGCATTTTTAATAAGTTTGTTTTTATTTTCAACCAAATACTTTACACTAGCAGGAGACAAATAAAAAACAGAATCCGGAATTTCAGTCAGCCAAAGCAAATTATATGGATTGAAGTCATATTTTTCCTTTTTTATAATTGAATCAAGAAGGCAGTTCATTTTTCGATACCCTAACGGAAGAAGAATGTCTGCATCGTCTGCTTCATATTGTCCGTTTAAGTATTTTTCATATTTAAACATTGCTTGACTAAGTTGTGCGTCCCATTTACAAACTCCATTTTGAGAAGAAGCTGAATGAGCAAGAAAAAGAACGCCACTAAAAAGTACCGTTATTAAGGAACAACGGATAAAATAAGTCATTGGACAAATCACCTCATTGAATATTTTGTGATTAAGTTCGATAACCATACCTCTCCAATCATACAAATTTTTTAGCGATTTGAAATTGCACAAAGCGCAATACACTACGGTTCGGCAATGAAAATGCGCAAGTGCATTTTTGCGTGATGGAATCGGGAAAATTTAGCTGAGGAATTAGTTTTTTCGATATATTGTTCAATACACTTGCTACACTTTTTACAATGTCGGTATTATAGTCGGGCGAAATAGGGATTTGGGGCTCGCGAAATTCCTTGTTCAAGTATATATTTAGGTTAAAAATAACTGGATCCTTCACTGTCGTTCAGGATGACGTAAAAACAAGTTCTTTTCGGCAAATTGATTGTTCTAGATAACAGTATTGAGGTTTTCATGATTTTAAAGAATAAAAAGGCTCTTGCCTTGGCGGCGACGGTCGCGCTCGCTTTTACGGCCCCGTCTCTTGCGCAGTTGAACAACGGCGACATGGAATACGGTGACGGTGGTTGGTATCTCTGGAACAATCCGGATGGTCCAGCAAAAGCCGAATCGCAGATTGCTGTGCAGGGGCTTGGCGTCGATGGTTCTCAGGGCGCAAAGGTCGTGGTGAAGGAACTTCCGAATCCGTGGTGGGGCTTGCAGCTCCAGCCGCCCAAGTGGCTTGCGGATTCCGGCTTTTACAAGCTGACCTTCAAGGCCAAAGGCAACATGCCCATCAATTCCGTGGTGCAGGGCGGCCCTCCGGACTACCGTCAAAAAGAAAGTGCTTCGTTTGATTTGACGGACAAATGGCAGACTTACGAAATGATTTTCCTTGCCGACCAGAAGGGTTACGGCCTCAACAACATCACGTTCCAGATTGGCCTCAAGAAGGGGTGGATGCAACTCGACGATGTGGAAGTCGAGAAGATGGACGAAATGTCCGACCCGGCATGGTACGAGGCTGCTGACTCCCGTATTGATTCGCTCCGCAAGGCGGATTTCGTTGTCAAGGCGAATCCAGGCGAAAAGGTCCACGTGAAGCTTTTGCGCCACTCGTTCCCGTTCGGTACGGCGCTCGCTCTTTACGATACCAAGGATAGCACCGAAAATTGGTACCGCAATGCAGCCAAGAAGTACTTCTGGCATGGTGTTTCCGAAAACCAGTTCAAGTGGCCGGAATACGAACCGAAGAAGGGCAAAATCAAGCGTGAAGAGATGAAGGAATACACGGACTTCACGGCTGAAAATCATTGGAAACTCCGTGGTCACGCCCTCATGTGGAGCCATCAGGGCTACGGTTTCGACAAGCACTACAGCAACAAGGGTAGCTGCGAAGAAATGGCCGAAAAGCTCAAGGCCCGTATCAACCGCGACCTCAAGGAATACAAGGGCAAGATTACGGAATACGACGTTTGGAACGAACCGATTCACGAATCTTGGACGTTCAACAAGTGCGGCTGGGAAATTCTCGACAGTGCATTTATCTGGGCACACAAGGCTGACCCGAGTGCAATTCTTTACATCAACGACTACAACGTCGTTGCCGCTGGCGAAACGGACCGCTATTACGGTTTGATTAAGGGCATGCTCGACCGCAAAGTGCCTGTGATGGGCATTGGTGTGCAGTGCCACTTTGGGCTGCGTCCTGTGATTCCTGGACTCATCAAATCTCGTCTCGATAAGCTTGCCTCTCTTGGCCTCCCGATTAAGGTCACGGAATTCGATGTGGGCGATTGGCAGGCGGGTATGAACGATACCGAAGAAGTCCAGGCTGAAAAGTTCGAAACGTTTATCCGTACGGCATTTAGCCACCCGGCTGTGAACGGCATTGTGCTGTGGGGCTTCTGGGACAACCGTCACTGGGTCAAGAACGGTGGCATGATTGCTTCTGACGGTCGCGAAAAGCCTGCCGCAAAGCGAGTCTATGACTTGTGGCACAAAGTTTGGACGTCGGATCTTAGGGCGGTTGCCGATGAAAACGGCGAAGCCAAGTTCCGCGGATTCAAGGGCTATTACCAGGTCAACGCTGGCGACAAGAAGTATCAGATTACCGTGAAGTAGTATTGTGAATGCCGGCCCCGGCACACTTCGATGGTACTCAGTGCATCGCAAGGCCGGGGTGACAGCCTCCGCTACAGAGTCGTCATCCTGAGCCCGTAGGGGGAAGGATCTAGTCAAGTTTTAAATGTTACTGGATTCTTCGCTGCGCTCAGAATGACGTGCTAAGATTGCGTAGTGCCGTCATGCCGAATCATGGTTGGTTAGCCTGCCGAACCACGCGGCTTTTTTCTATTTTATAAGCATGAAACAGAAAATCCCCGGAATCCTTTTTTTGCTTGCCATGCCCCTTTCTGTCCTCCTGTACATCAAGGTGGAGGCTGTTTCGGGCTCGGAGATTCTCGGGCTTTTTGCGGCTGTGGCGCTTTACGTTGTCGTTGCGCTTGTTATCGCTCTGTTTTTCAACAAGAATGATAGAGCCTAGAATAATTCTTAATTCAACTAAACTCTACCAACTACTCTTCTATGATGCGGTGGGGCAGTAGTCTTATGCCGACGGGGTTCAGCTTTGTGTGCTCGCGATCAATTGTCGGAAGCTTTAACCCGTATCCTGCCGCCTTCAATCTATCTTCTTTAATTCCTTTGTTTGTAAGAAATTCGAAAACGAGATTTGCGCGTGCTTCCGAAAGAGCTTGCGGATCCATAGCTTCGCCCGACTTGACGCTGCACTGGATTTCTAGGGCAATTAACTTGTTGTGACGCATGATGGAAACGATGTCGCTCAAGGCTGTGTATGAGGAATTGAGTGGTTTGTCGGTCCCCTTATGGAACATGATGCGCCTTGCAATCTTATCGAGGTTCTGCTTTTCGCGGATGGGGCATCCGTTCATATCGACTTCGGTTTTTTCAATCGTATTGGGGCAGTTGTCCAGATAATCGTAAATGCCATCGTGGTCTGAATCCAGCGGACAGCCGATGGTGTCAACAGGGGCGTCTTCGGGAGTGTTCGCGCATCTGTCGTCTTCGTCGAATACTCCATCGTGGTCCATGTCTAGCCGACAGCCGATGCTATCGACTTTCACTCCTTGAGGCGTGGCTTCGCATTTGTCCAAAACATCGGGAATGCCGTCTTCGTCGGTATCGACGGGGCAGCCTTCTTTATTCACGGCTTCGTTCGGTGCGCTATCCTGGCACTTGTCCCATTCGTCCGGGATGCCGTCCTGATCGTTGTCCAAAATGCAGCCGTACTTGTTGACGGAAAGCCCTGTCGGTGTTTCCGGGCATTTGTCGAAAATGTTCGGGATGCCGTCTTCGTCGCTATCTACGAGGCAACCTTTCTCGTTGACTTCGTTACCTGCGGGTGTCCTGGGGCACCGGTCTAGTTCGTCTGGAACGCCGTCCTTATCAGCATCGCGGATGCATCCATCTTCATCGGTCGGGTAACCTTCTTTTGTATCCGAACATTTGTCCAAGTAGTCCGGCACTCCGTCCTTATCTTGGTCCAGCGGGCATCCTTTATCGTCAATGAGAATGTTTTCCGGCGTGTCGGGGCACTGGTCCAAGTCGTTGGCGATACCGTCTTCGTCTTCGTCGGGTGCACATTTGTAGCCATTCTCTTTAAAAGTTCGACCGGACTTGGGGCATGAGTCCATGCGCTTCTTGAAGTCTTCCATCTTTCCGTTGAGGTCAAACGTTCGACTGAGCCTGATGGATGCCGCGATGGGAGGGCTTCCCGGAACGGTATATGAATACGAGTGGCCATTGTTCTCTACAGTTATGGGGTGACCGCGACTGACCTTTCTCTTCCGGAAAAGGTCCATGCCGAGGTCGGCGCTTATCGAAAGAGTCGTCCGCTTCGGGAGCCTTATTTTAAGCCCCGGAGAGAATCTTATCTGGTCGTTCACGAACTCGCTCAGCATGTTTGACTTGATCCATGTTTCACCGGAAGCTTCGATAACAAGGGATACCCATTCGTAGGCGAACAGACTCAACCCGGAACCCCAGACGAAAACGTTCTCGCTGTTTTCGAATGTCCTGAGGTAACCGGCGTAGTTGTTCCAGATGATATACTTGTTGAAGTTTATGGACAAATAAAGCGTTCCCGCAAGTGCTAAGTCTGCTGCGGAGTAGGGGTGCGTCGTATTGTCTTCGTGGATGTACCAGAGGCGTCTGGGGCGCAATCCTTTCTCGTTGGTCCCGCTCGGAATGAAAAATTCAAGTGCGGCAGATACGTTGACCTTGTCCATTATTTTTTGGTTCGGGGGAGCCGCTTTGACCATGAGTCCAAGATCGCCAAAACCGAGTCCTTTGAGTTTAGTCTTGGCGGCGTTTCCGTCATAGTGGAAATTCAGGTGCATCCCGACTTCCAGGTTTCTCAGGATGCCGTAGCCGACATAGCCGATGATGGAATTCGAAGGGGATTCTTTGTCCAGTTGCTTTTGAATCCCGTTTTCGTCGGTCATGTAGCCTTCGATGCTTGCGGTTTCTTTGCTACTGGCCATTTCGAACCCGCCCATGATGAACAGGTCTCCCGGCCCCAAGGTACGTGCTCCAGGAATTTGGATTCCGCTATTGTTGTAGGAAAATCCAGTCTGGGCAAACAGGAAAACGACGCTAACAAGAATGGTTAAAAGAAACTGTTTCATTTTTATATAAAGAATTTAGACATTTTTTTTGATTAACTGTTTGCATTTTCAAATTTATGTATATATTTCACTTCCGAAGTGAGAAACAAGAACTCCGCAAACAAATTGCCGCCATGGCATAGAAAGTCGCAAAGGGCGTACAAGATCAACAGGATCATCATCATCCTGCAAATCGTGGCTGCGTTTGCGATGTGTGGGGTAATCCTGTATGGTATGAACAGATTGATGCAATAACAGTGGAGGATTCCTTAAATGAGTATTGCTTACTATTGTGGCCGTCGTCCGAAGAGTGATGCTTTCGATGACACGCCTGATCCGACTTTTTTAGGCGAAGAAGACGATCTGAACAAGGAAGAAGAAGAATTGTTGGAAGATGAAGTTGACGAAGAAGTCGATTTCGACAAACCATCCTTTGGCCGTAATCCTATTTGGTCCGACTACGGCGAGGACATGGATTTTGACCAGTGATATGGTCGCCTAAACTATTTCGAGTCGGTCTCGCGCTCGCTATCCTGATGTTCTCTGCTTGTGCTTCCAAGCAGAAAAAAATAGCCGCGTCACCTCAGGTAAAACCTATCCAGGCGGAACAGGTTTCCATTGATGTACCCCAAGTAAACCCAGGAACGGAAATTGTCGGGGATTCCACTAGGCCTTCGTGGGTCTATTATCAGTATGGTCTCCAGGCTATCGACAACCATGAATGGGCGGTGTCCAAGCATTATCTTGAAGAATCGCTTCGCTTGCTGGTAACTGAAAAATACGATTCTACGAAGAGCGGCCTTACCCGTGCCGAAGATTCCATCTACAAGATGCAGATGCCGCTTCGCATTGTGCATGCTCTGGAAGATGTCTATCCCAATTTGCCGGGCGAGGGGAACGACTCGACTTCTTTGGACAGCGTGTCCTTGGAAGGTGTCGATGCTTATGATGAAAAAATGGCGGACAGTGCCTCAATCCGCGTGATAGAGAACTTTTTGGACACGGTGGATGCTGGACGGTTCTCGTTGCCGATACGGTTTAACGACCGCGTCATGCAGGAAATTTACTACTTGACGACGTCCGCACGTGGTTTTATCACTAGGTCGCTCACCCGTAAGACGGCCTACGATTCGTTAATTTATTCAAAGCTTGCGCAAAAACGCATGCCGCGTGACCTCATTTACTTGGCCTTGGTGGAATCGGGCTTTAATGTCAAGGCGTACAGCCGTGCGAAAGCGGGAGGCATGTGGCAGTTTATTCCTGAAACTGGTGCCCGTTATGGTCTCGAGTCCGATTTCTGGGTCGATATGCGCCGCAACCCGGAACTGGCGACCGATGCCGCGTTGAACTATCTTTCTGATCTTCACGATGAATTTGGCGACT
>JAFWRL010000029.1 GCA_017520105.1 Fibrobacter sp. | reverse complement strand
TGCATTTTTGTTCTTGCTGGTTTCGTTGGTTGCCTGCTCGGAATCAGAAAATATTGCCGATTTTGATGATGTCGGCGATTTCGGTAGTTCCAGTGATGCTCTCGCGGTAGAGAGTTCGTCGAGCGTTGTCGAACTGTCGTATTCGACCGAACTTTCGTCGGCTACGGAAAGTGCTTTTCTATCAAGTTCGTCCGAAATTTTCGTCAGCAGCGAAGTGCAATCGTCCAGCTCATCTCTGAAAATTCGTTCGTCCAGCTCGGTTCCTGTCATCTTTAAAGATTCGACGAATACTGGATCTTTCTCATGCGGCACCCCGAGCTTTGCTTCCCGGAAAGAATACAATCCCTATGAACTTCTTATAAATAACCGTGCGTATGTGCATGTCGCAAATGGAGCCTCGACGGAAGATGCCATAAAAATTGCCAAGGAAGAACTTTACAAAACCTTGGGACTTGATACGCTTATCAAAACAAGGGATAAGCCTATAACGTTTATTAGAGATTTTTCCATTGTTGATGCCATAAACTATGTTTTTCTCAATGACACATCTGGACTGGGCAATTATCTTCAAAACTTTGCTGAGACGGGAACGCTAGAGAAGTTGGATTATTGCGGTGCGTGGAAAGGCGTGCCGTGGTTTCTGAATTCTGGTGGCGACGAAACAATATATGCGTGGGCTAAAAGAGTCGGCGTTCGCGGATGCATGGTTGCGGATAGCGATATCGATGACCCTTACCTTATATTCAGTAACATCCACCGAAAATGCCTCGATCTTCCTTATTGCACGGATGAAATGTTTGGTACTGTAAAGCGAATCGGTTTTGAAAAAATCATCAGCGAGGATCTTTACGTATGCTCCGAAAAAGGATGGAAAGTCCTGAGTGAATACGATCGCGATCTCAAGGGTGTTCCTTGCGATAAAATAGGGGATTTTCGCAAGAGTGAGCATAATCCCAATTTGTTCTACGTTTGTAGGGAAGATGGCTGGAGTGTTGCTTCAAGGATGGCGTATGAAACGAAAAATAACCCATGCGGTACCACGCCGCAACTTATGAAAAGTCCGGTTATTGATACGTTGTACTATTTGTGCGACGATTCGAAATGGAAAATTGCAAACCACTTGGAAGTATCGACATTTGGCATTCCTTGCGACCGAGACAATATCGGGAAAATGGTAGAAAATAAATTCAATGAAAATTCAAGAATTCTTTATGACGGAAACGTGCAGAAGGGGGCATTCTATGGATATTATATCTGCCGCGATACGGGTTGGGATGCTGCAACCTATAAGGAAGTCGATATCGGGGAACGTGTTTGCGACGAGGAAGGCAAGACAATTCAGGGTGAGCGCGATACGCTTATGTCTTATGTATGCTACAATAATGCATGGACGGAATTTTACAACGCGCCTTGCGATGAAGACAACATGAGGGTGAAAAATCCAAACTTGAGCAGAAATCGTTACATCTGTTACAGCGGTAAATGGTATAATTCAAGGGATTGGAGTTGCGATTTCCCGAAGGAATATTATTTCAATCCGGATGTCGAGTACGGAACGTTTGTTGATGAACGCGATGGCGAGACGTATAAGACTGTTGAAGTTTTTGGTCGGACATGGATGGCCGAGAATTTAAGGTATGCAACGCCGGATGCTACGCAAAGTGTCCCTGTTGAAGATGGGTGCGAAATCGCGGGGCGGTACTATTCGTTGGACGCTGCGGAAACAGCGTGTCCTGTCGGTTGGAGACTGCCTGATTCTACGGATGTCAATTCGTTTTATACTCCTGAGTATCAAAAACTTTCCGGTTCCGAAAAATCTTCGTACTTGGCTCAGTTCATGTCCGAGATTGGCTCTCGATGCAACCTTTATGACTGCAATGTCTATGGAACGTCTTTTTTGGAACTTGGGGGTTATGATACAAGAATATCTGCAAGGCAAGATGACTTGATTCGCCAAACTTATTACTGGGTTTATGGGGATTACAGTACAAAAGATATTAAGCATATGTATTTCTATCATACCTACATATCTTATGTCATTCCGGGGTCATATCTTTATTTGCCGATTCGTTGCATCAAGGAATCAAATTAAGGGGGAGAAATGAAAAAACTTGCATTTTTGCTAGCTGCTGCGACATTGATCGCTTGCTCGGATTCCGAAAATGTGGCCAAGGTCGATGATGTCCTCGCTTTGGAGGAGAGTTCTTCGAGCGTTGACGAACTGTCGTCTTCGACGGGGGACGTGCTTTTGTCAACTACGGCGCAGTCTTCTGCTACGGGAAAAACGCCCACGTCAAGTTCGCTTGCTTCGGAAGGTGGCAAGTCAAGTGTTGCGGTTCTCTCGTCTTCTTCAGGAAAAAGTGTCAAGTCCAGTTCTTCTGGAACGGTCCTTTCCAGCGGCAACGAAAAACAAGTCCTTTCCAATTCAAATTATCTCGACTTTTTAGATGAGGACATGTCCAGTAGCTTTGGTTGTGGCGGCGGAGCTGCGGGTGGTGCTGGTGCTGCAGGAGGTGCTGCAGGGGGAGTCACAGGCATGGGAATTGGTATCTCAGTGGATTCTTCGTCTCTTGCGATTTTCCCTTATACGCAGATTATCAAAGCACGAACCGCAAAACTTGTTTCAAACGGAGTCGCTGCGGCGGATGCCGAAAAAAAGGCAAAGGAAGAACTTATGGCAGCTTTGGGATTGGACACGTTGTTCCGCGAAAATCCGCTGCAAGAACGCAATGCCAGATTTACGAGGTCTAACGTAGAACATGCTTTGAATTATTTTTTCTCTCTTGACACTGTTGCTGTCGCCAGTTTTATCAAGTCT
>JAFWRL010000319.1 GCA_017520105.1 Fibrobacter sp. | reverse complement strand
TTCGAAAAGATTTACGTTTCCGGCATTTCCAAGATTACTGCCCAGGATATCGCCATTGCCAAGGAACTCGGCTGCTGCGTGAAGCTCCTCGGCATTTACCGCCGCGACGGTGAACGCGTGGACGCCCGTGTCCATCCGTGCTTTGTGCCGCTGACTCACCAGCTCGCTAGCGTGAACCGCGTCTTGAACGCCGTGTATCTCCAGTGCGACAACCTTGGCGAAACGCTCCAGACCGGTGCAGGCGCTGGCCGCCTCCCGACTGCATCCGCAGTCGTCGCCGACCTCGTGTCTCTAGCCCGTGCAACCGACATGGGCGACCGCAAGGCACTCCCGATGGGCTGGTTCAACGTCGAAAACTCTGCAACGCTCGTTCCTATCTCTGAAACTAGCGCCCGCTACTACCTCCGCTTCACGTCCCGTGACGCTTGCGGCGTGCTCGCCAAGATTACGAAGATTCTTGCAGACAACAACATCTCTATCGAAACGATTATCCAGAAAGACGTCAACGACCCGGGCAAGGTGTCCATTGTTGTCATTACGGAAAAGACGCTCGATAGCAAGCTTACCAAGGCTGTGGATGCCGTAAACGCTCTCTCTGAAATTGTCGAGAAGAGCCAGGTCATCCGCTTCCTCGCTTAATTAATTCCTGTTAATTAAGGTTGTCTATGATTCGTGCAACTACTTTGGAACGAATTCTTTTAATCCTTTCGGATTTTGTAGCCTTGTCGATTTGTTTCGCCTTGGCGTTTTGGGTTCAGTTCCATAGTGGTTGGATTCCGGACAAGTTTGACCCGAACAAGACGTTCGAAAGTTATTGGCAGTACGGACTGGTCTTGAATGTCGGCTGGCTCTCGTTGTTCGCCTTTGCCGGACTATACCGTTCGTGGTTGTTGCAATCGAGAACTCATCAAGTTTTACACGTCCTCCGGGCGGTCGTGATAGGCATAGTTCTTGTCATCATTAGTCTTTTCGGTGCGGAGTTCATGGGGAAGGTATTCACGAACCAACCGCTCAGTGAAGGTTATCTCTATGGCTCCAGGTTCCCGTGGATATTTATTTACGGCGGGCTTGCCATTTTGCTTGTCGCTATGTTCCGCATGCTCATTTATGTGTTCTTGCGTGCGTTACTCCGCATGGGGTATGGTGCGAACAACATCCTCGTTCTCGGGGCGACGGAAGCGGGGCGGAAGATTACAGAAGACCTGGCAAAGACTCCGGCTCGCGGTCAGCGTGTCGTGGGTTTTGTCGATGAGCGTTTTCAAGTTTTGTCGAAAACATTTGCGGATGTTCCTGTCCTTGGTAAATATTCCGACTTGCCAGAACTTGTGAAGAAGTACAAGGTCAGTGGCATTATCATTGCGCACGAAAGTTCTTCGCCGCAAGAGATTATGCGTGTGCTTGTCTGGATTTGCGAACTTCCGTTGCATATTTACATTGTCCCGGAACTTTACAACGTTGTGAATGGAAGGTTCAAGGCGAACCTCGTCTATGGCTTTGAATTGCAAGAACTTTTTGCGTTCACGATGCCGCCTTGGCAAGTGCGGGTCAAGCGCTTTATTGATATCGCCTTTGGACTTTTCCTTGGCCTGATTTCACTCCCGATTTGCTTGCTTGCAGCCATTGCGATTAAGCTTGAAGACCGCGGCCCTGTGTTTTATTCGCAGGAACGAATTGGCTTGTATGGAAAGCCGTTTACGGTCTATAAGTTCCGCAC